>QIAI01000138.1 GCA_003224995.1 Acidobacteriota bacterium | reverse complement strand
ATAGTGAGCAGCCGGCGATGTACGAGTTCTAAGCCATCCCCGGCGAGATGAGACCTTCGAAGAAGCTGAAAGATCGGGCCACCCAAGACCAGAGAGAAATCGGCCGATTCCTTTAAGATATTGGGCTCCATGAGCGCTGGTAAGCCCTGGGTCTGCGCGAGATCTTCGTGTATCGATTTCATGCACTGGACCTTCTTCTCCGACCAAAAGGCAGCCTGGGAGGAGACGAGGCAACGAGAACTCCCCCCAGGCCCAGCGCGTAAGATTTGTAAGACAACACCTGCAGTTCTCTAATGGTCCACTCGCCCACTGCAAGAATGTTGCTTAGCTACCGGCGATGCCCTTGTTGATCAGGACTTTGACCTCGACCCGACGATTCTCAGCCCGTCCGGCTTTGGTCTCATTCGGTGCCGCAGCTCCGTATTCACCCATCGCGCCCGGAGCTACGATGTGCCGTATCGGCACGTTCCCTTGCTGCATCAAATAAGTGACTACTGCCTTAGCGCGATCCTCGCTCAATTTTGTATTCATCGCAGCGCTGCCGGTCGCGTCGGCATAGCCCATCACCTCGACGATGTATCCATTGAGGCCGGTTGCAGTTTGCGCTAACTGTTTGAGTTGTTCCTCGTCCTCGGGCGAGATCTTGGTGCTGCCGACATTGAATTTAACGGTGGCTTGGCCCTTTACATCATATTCACTGAGCGCTGTGAAGCGATCAGTATTCTCCTGGATGTCCTTTATATTTGCCTCAATCTGCTGCTTGTTGGCCCCGATATTCTGCTGGTTAGTTGCGATGTTTTCCTTGTGAGCCGCAAGCTGCACCTTATTTCCCGCGATATCCTGCCCGTGAGTCTCGAGTCTCTGTACGTTGGCAGCGACTTGTTCTGCGGTGGGATGTAAGCCGGACTGGATCATTTCCGCCGCCTCCAGATCATCACCATCGACAGTGATTGTTTTGGCTACAACCCGTCCCTGGTCATCGGATGTTCCATCGACCTTCAGCTTGAGTCCCGGGATCAGTACAGCGTTGGACATTTCCACCTTCTCTAAGCCAAAGAGGCCCTTGTCATCTTTCGTCCTCGTGTCATCCGTGAGCACGACGGTGGTCTTTCCATCCGGACCGCTAACAATCAACGTTTCACCGGTGCGAGTGATGATCATGCCTTTGATCTTGGCTTTTTCGCCGCTGGCGGCAAAAGCCGCTAGTGATGCCAGAAAGAACAACGTCATCAGACTCACTACGATCGTTTTTCGTTGCATAAGGTGCCTCTCCTTTTCAGTTTCTGAATTCAGTTGTGGGGGGTTGTCCCCGACATCGAGCGGACCTGCGCTCTGCTTGCACTTCAATACATGCGGACACTGCTTGCCACTGGCAATAGTGACAGTGTTTCTCGCGTATCAGCGAAGCCGTAGATAGCTGTTGGGAACACGCATTCCATGAATCAAATGCGGCAGCTAAGTTCACGGTGAGCTGTACGTACTGACAGTTACCGGTCTTGGGCAGGCAACCTAACCTCATGACGGGAATTCAAGTCTGGACATTCGCACTCTTGTGCTCTGCGCTTGATTGCGCACGCCGTTGAGTGTGTCCAATACCGGTGCAAAGACATGGTCAATTCTGAATCAACATCGATTGCCGCCTTGTCCTCCAGTTTTTTGGCGGGTCTTGAGCCGCCTGCTGCACAATCGATTCTTTCCGCGGCCTGGACCCAGAGGGTTTCCGCCGGGCACAAAATCAGCACCGAAGGCTATCGCGCAACTCATTTCTTCCTTCTTCAAATGGGCCGGGCGCGTTTTTACCACCTCACCAAACAGGCCGACTTAGTGCTGCTGTCGTGGTTGGTGCCGGGAGACGTCACGGGTTTGGTGGCCATACTGAAAAGTCCACCTCCCTATATGGTAACCACAGAAGCGATGACCGACTGTGACCTCTTGATCTGGGAGCACTCAGTCATCTGCAAGCTGGCTTCCCGCCATCCGCTGCTCGCGGAAAACGCCTTGCGCATCGCTCTCAGCAACCTGCGAATGTATTTAGAGCGCCATACAGGATTGGCTACCAAGACTGCGGAGGAAAGGTTGGCGGAGACTTTGCTTAGGCTCAGCGACAAAATCGGCCAGTTTCATCCCGAAGGGATCGAAATTTGTGCCACCAACGATGAATTGAGCGCGTTGACGGATATCAGCCCGTTCACCACTAGCCGCGTGCTCAGCAATTGGCAGCGCGCAGGAACGCTTTCCAAGAAACGCGGCCGGATTGTTCTGCGCGCTCCCGAGGCACTCATGATTGATTAAAGCTAAGAGGTTGTTTCCCGGCTTGCTCTTGCCTCGGTATTGGATCGGTCGCGAGTATCGGCGGAGTCGCCGGTGCTCTTTTGTCATGCCCCATAAAGATGCAAGCAAGCCTAAATTTGCGACCGACCTTGGCAGGACGATCGGGCTATTACTTCAGCCCAGCATAGATCCCACCGGCAGGTTCGCCACGGGACAAGGAGCCTTCTGCAGCACGTGCTCGGACGTTGTCCCGCGTAGGCCATCGAGAAATCCGTCAGGACCATCGGTCGTCATCACAATCAGATCCGCGCTAAGCTCGGTGGCGGTTTGCAGGATAACGTCAGCCGGTTCGCCAGGCTTGGCCACGCAGTTCCAAGTCCAGCCTGTGTTCTTCGGGAGCTTTACCGAGGGCTTCTCAGCAGTGGGTCCGACGTGGAGCAATGTGACGATGCCAGCAGACAACTGGAGATTGCGGACCAGACGCGCGGTGGCTTCCACGCTCGGCTGCGGGCGTGGCTTGCTCGAGATGGGGATGAGGATGTTCCGGAGTGAGATCGAGCCGTCCTGTCGAGAGACGAACCCATTTACGCCGTGCGGGGTGAAGAGTGTCATCTGTCCGGACCCGCGGGCGATCGGCGCACCCACCGACTTCTCCAGCCAGCGCATACGTCCCCGGTACTGACGAACCGCCAACACGACCAGATCCCTGGGATGCCTTTCCAGAAAACCAAGACAAGCTTTTACCGGGTCTTTGCTGGACGCGATAACTTTGTCGACAGCGATGCCGAGCTGCCCGACCGCGCTCTTGGGACTATCCTTCGGGATGAGTCCCCATCGCTCGAGCGTATCGCGTACGCCGGGGAAGTCCTGCCATTCGGCACTGGGACTCGCTTCAACGTGGAGCATTGTAAGTTTGGCCCCGG
>QIAI01000137.1:7937-11512 GCA_003224995.1 Acidobacteriota bacterium | reverse complement strand
CATTGCTCCTTCAGATGAAAGCTGAGCATGCCGGCAATCAATCCGTAAAAACAGAAAGAGATCAGGGAGTGACCGCTGGGAAAAGAATAGGTCGTCGGCCTGGCGCCTCCAAAGAAAGGGTCCGGGCGCAAGCGATGGAATGCAAGCTTCAAGGTTCCATCGAGAATACCGGCGCCCATCATGGTAACCAGAACGATATTGGCATGGTCGCGATCGCCGCGAGAAAGAAAGAAGGCCAGAAGCGCGAGGGTGGCGGCCATAATGACCGGCCAGTCTCCCAGATTGGTGACGAATCGGAAAAGCGCGGTCACGGGCGGCGCGGCGAACTGGTGAACCAACTCGCGCACACTGCTGTCAAAGCGCGCTGTCCCGCGCGCGAGAACTTCCTCCGAAAGCCAGGCGAAACATAGCAGGGCAACCGCAGCCAGACCGAGGCTGGCCGGAATCATCGCGGGCCAGGTCTTGGGCACCTTGAGTTTTTTGGGGGAGTGTCCAAGCGACGGCATGCGCCCCAGACTATCAAAACGATGGAGCGCATGCGCGCGAAAGGCTTACGTCAACCGCTAGGCGCGGTGCAGGTTTTGTGTCGTGCGTGCCGGATTGTCCGGATCGGAAACCCATTGCCAGGCACGGCGACCGTTCTCGCGTAATAGCGTGCGAGCCTCGCCGTATTCCACCAGGCGGTTCAGCACCGTGGTGACGGACGCGAGCGGGTCCTTGTGGCGCGCCAGGATGGGCGGCACTTTCTGTTGAATCAGTTCACAGACTTCGCGGGCGCCCAGCGGACGATCCGCTTCCATCAGCACCATGCGACAAGCTTTGGTGAAACCGGGCTGGCGCCCGTTTGATTTGCGATCAACGAGTTCCAGCAATTCCTCGTTGAGTACTTCATCGCCGAAAAGATTGGCAAGACCGACAATGGTCTGTTTGACCGTGCCGATCCGCTTCATCACGTCGGCTCGCTGCCGCATGAGCTGGCGCAGTTCCTCGTGGGCCTGGCGAACCACTTCCACAACGTGCGGATCGTTGCTGCCTGGCATGCCTTTGTTCCCGTTGGTGAACTCCGTGCGACCCAAATCCATGACGCCATCCCTCCGGTGCAGCCGATCCGGCATCGGGGGCCCGACAGGATCGTGCGCACCATCCCCCAGCTGTTGATTACGTTCTACACAGCTGGTCAGTTCCATGAACCCATAACAGGCTCACCCTTAGGATCCCAGCTTGACTTTGTAGTCCTTCCCCTGTGGATGGTCCTGCCTGAATTGCTTGATTAGACGAGAGGGTACTTGAAGGGTGAGCACAGAAGAGTGTTTATTTCTAGGAACTTAGATGACACTCACAAACACGGGGGACAACCTGTTATGTGCAAACGTACTGTGATGCACCGAACGACTGGTCGGGATGTCTAGGCGGCGAGATGCAAGCAAAATGTATGGAGGCAAATTGAGGGGCGGCGTTGAGCTTCACGTAGGGCAGACGCCCTCGTCTGCCCGGTCTGCGGAGAAACGCATTGCAGGTGTCAAAAAAGCGAACCTCAGCCGCTGAAGCGCAGACCTAATTTCAACGGCATAGCGGCACGACCGAGGTCGGGCCCTTCCCGGTTCGCGCTCCATCTGACTTTTCCCGCAGCCTGTAGAGGCGCGGCAAGCCAGGGCGCGCTAGCTAACGGTCATCATCTCCTGCAATTGTTCCAGCAGAGACAGCCAGCGATCGAGCGACTGTCCTCCGGGAGCGAACGCGGGATCAAAGAAGACTTCCTCAGCGCCGATTTTGGCGCAGCCCCTGACATCGTCGCTGATCTGTTCGAGGGAACCAGAGAAAATCGCCCGATCTTTGCCCAATGGCTCGTCGGCTATCTCCAGGACCGCATGGACGATCATGGATAGCGTGGATGGATCGCGTCCAGCATCTTTCGCCATTTGCCGAATGCTGCCGAACATCTCTGCCATGACGGGGATGGGAAGAAAAACCGGGTTCCATCCGTCGGCATGTTTTGCCAATCGCTTGAGCGCTGCCGGGACAAATGCTCCAAGATAAATGGGAGGATGCGGCTTCTGCACAGGTTTGAGATTGATGTAGGACCTGGGAACGTTGAAAAACTTTCCGTGAAATTCGACTGGATTCGTGGTCCAGATGGCTTTGAGCAAAGGCAGGAACTCATTGGCCAGAGCGCCTCGTTTGGTCATGTCAGCGCCGGTTGCATCGATTTCGTCTTTGTTCCAGCCAAGACCCAAACCTACGGACAGCCGGCCATTCGAAAGAACGTCCAGGGTGGTCAGACGGCGAGCGAGCACGACGGGATTGTGGTAGGGCATGTCGAGCACGCTCGTCCCCAGCCTGATTTTTCTGGTTTGGGCCGCGACGTAAGTGAGCGCGTCAAGCGGATCAAGCACCTGCTTGTAGATTTCAGGGAGATGTCCGTCGGCGGTGCCGGGATAGGGTCTCTGCAGTTTAAGGGGATACAGCAAGCGTTCGATCGTCCACAAGCTGCTGTAACCCAGAGCCTCGGCACGCTGTGCGACTTTGGTGACAGCTTCTGGCGTGCCGATGGGCCCAATGTTAGGCAGAGAAAAACCAATCTTCATGGCACACCCCGAGCGAAGACGGCGCGTATTTAATCACAACCAGGCGATAGTCTCAACCGTGGTGGCAGCGCCACGAGCACTTCCAGCAGATAAACAGGCGTACTAAGAGAAGTGGGCGCCGTCACTCTACGCCGGTGATGGACCAGATGTCTCCACCCTGTGGGCGGAAACGGTCGAAGAGGACCCACTTGCCGTCGGGAGACCAGACGGGGTAATCGATGCGAACGCCGGGGTCGGGGAATTCGTAGGCCTTTTCGGGCTTGCCATCGTGAACAGGGGAGACCCAGAGCACGCGGTGGCCGACAACGTCCATGATGCGGGAATGATCGGGGGAAAACGAGATGTGGGAGCCACCCATCATTTTGCAACGGAAGACGACATCGCGGGCGTTCTCGGACCAGCGCAGGAAGTGGCCGGTGACGCCCGTATTGGTGACCTGGCGAGTGTTACTGCCATCCGCGTTCATGATCCAGACTTCGAGACGACCGCTGTGATCGGACTGGTAGGCGAGGTGAGCGCCGTCGGGGGAGAAAAACGGATTCACGTTCACGCCGGAGTTGGCGGTTACAGGGCGTGGCGTTCCTCCAGCAAGATCAACTTCAAAGATGTTTGGACTTCCGGTGCGAGAGGAGAAGAAGGCGAGCTTCGTTCCGTCAGGAGACCAATTCGGTTGGAAGTCGCCGCCCGGACCGTGGGTGAGCTGACGAGTACTGGCATCGGAAAGCGAGAAGACCCAGATATTCATATCGCCGGCGCGATCGGAGTTGAAGGCGATCATGGCGCCGTCGGGCGACCACGAACCGCGGCTATCTTCGCGGGTGGTGCTGATGACAGACTCGGGATCGCCGAGGGAAAGCCCGGTCTGGGGAGATACCGGAAGCTTCCAAAGATCAGCGTTCTGGCGCAGCGTGGCGTAGGCGAGGCGAGTGGAATTGGGGGAAACCGCGACCTCGACATCCTGGCCGGCGCCGGTGGTGACTTGTTGCAGGG
>QIAI01000137.1:0-7922 GCA_003224995.1 Acidobacteriota bacterium | reverse complement strand
AGAAGAAAAGTAGATGAATTTGCCCGAGGGCGACCACGCCGGGCGGATGTTGGTGAGGAAGTCGTTGGTGATCCAATTCATTTGCTTGGATTGGAGGTTGACGACGCGGATGTCAAATTTCGTGCGGACCAGGTTTTGAAAGACGATCTTCTTGCCGTCAGGCGACCAGGCGGGCGCGACGTGGGCGACTTCCTCGCTGGTGTCGGTGGTAATTTGCTGGGGATTGTGACCTTCGCGATCAAGCACCCAAATGCGCCGCGGTCCCACCCAGGATGCATCGACGGCAATGCGGTCGCCGGAGGGTGAGTAGGAAGGATTGAAGGCCTTCTCCACCAGCCTGGCTTCGGAACCCGAGGCCAGATCGAAGTTCCAGACATCGGCGTCGTCGAATTGGCCAAAGACATCGCCCGGTTGCAGCTTTACGCCGGGCTGGCGTGCGCGAACGAAGAGAATCTTCTTTCCATCGGGCGACCATGCGGGCTGAAGTTCGTCGGCGGGGCCGTGAGTGATTTGAGAATCCTCCCCGGAGGACAAATCTTTGCGGAAGATCTTGCGGATGTTGCCGACTTCAGCGGCATAGAGCAGGCTGCGGCCATCGGGCGACCACGCTGGATATTCTTCCACGCCTTCGGCAAAGGTCAGCTGAGACAAGGTGGTGTGCAATCCAGGAGCGGAAGTCTTCCAGCGTCCAGCAACCATGAACAGCGAAGCGCCGAGGGCGAGAACCAACACGATTGCGAGCGGCACCAGCCAGCGAGAACGAGGCGGGGGTGGAGGAGGAGGCATGCGCTCCACCGTAGATCGGGCGGAGTCGGCGTCGCGATGCAGACGCTGGAGGTCGGAACGGATCTCGGAAGCATGTTGATAACGGAGGTTGCGATCTTTCTCGAGAGCTTTATTAATGACCTCTTCGAAGTGCGGTGGAAGATTTGGATTCAGCTGAAGGGCGGGAATGGGAGCGCGGTTGAGAATGGCTTCGAGAATGAGTCCGGGAGACTCGCCGGGAAATGGCAAGCGGCCGGTAACCATTTCGTATAGAACGACTCCGAAGGAAAACAAGTCGGAGCGGGAGTCCAATTCGCGGGCACGCACCTGTTCCGGCGACATGTAGGCAACAGTGCCCAGCATGGTGCCGGGACTGGTGAGGTTGTCCTCAGTGGCCTCAAGGGTGGGAGCGGCACCGGCGCTGGGCTGCTGCTGCAAAGAGAGCTTGGCCAGTCCGAAATCGAGCAGCTTGGCATGGCCATCGTGATTGATGAAGATGTTGGCGGGCTTGATGTCGCGGTGAACGACACCTTTGGCATGGGCAGCACTGAGAGCGTCGGCAATTTCGCAGGAAAGCACGAAAAACGTTTCCAAAGGGAGGGGCTTTCCCGCAATGCGATGCTTGAGGGTCAGGCCTTCGAGAAACTCCATGGCAATGAAGACGTGATCGCCATGCTTGCCGATTTCATAAATGGTGCAGATATTGGGATGATTGAGAGAGGATGCGGCGCGCGCCTCACGACGGAAGCGTTCAAGCGCGTGAGGATCTCCGGCGACGTGTCCGGGGAGAAATTTCAGGGCTACAAAACGGCCGAGCTCGGTATCCTCAGCCTTGTAAACGATACCCATACCGCCGCCCCCGAGCTTGTCGAGGATGCGATAGTGGGAGATGATCTCGCCAATCATGGAATGGGCAGAATGTTACGTCTGGAAGTTCACGGGGTCAATGCGCGGGAAGTTGCCCGGTTATTATGAGTTGGTCGAAAGATGCGTCCTTGAGAGGAGGCTGCTGATGAACATCCGCTTGCTGGGAGTGGTCCTGGTGATTTTGGGAGTGTTGTCGCTCGTCATCCCCATACCACAGCGCGAGGATCACAGCGTGAAGATTGGAAACGCGCAAATCGGGGTACAAACCGAAAGCAAACAAAAGTTACCGCCCGCGGTGGGGATCGTACTGGTTGCGGGCGGCGTTCTCGCGCTGGTGATGGGTTCGCGGAAGAGCTGAGAGTTCAGAGCGCAGCTCTTCAGCAACCTCAGAGGCTTTGCGTTGGTCGCGCTCCCTCTGCCGTTCATCGAGAGACTGAATCAGCTGTGTAAGCAGAGCTCTCAATTTCTCATAATCCTGTTCCTTGGCGACCATCTCATAAAGTTGCGCGATGATCTTGTCCGCGTCGTACTCCATGCTCGGCCTCCGGTAAGAACGCATTGGGATGCGCGCGTGTACAGAGAGTGCGTACGGTGTGGGCTGTATAGGAGGTAGGGAGTGACCTCAACATCGACGTGGAATTTGACCGATTGTTTTTTTCAAAAACACCCGATTGTTTAATCCAATACGCGATGACAGGATTTGTTTGAGGTGCAAATGCGCGGAGTGGACCATGTCAGATATAGAACTCCTGCGGGCCGTCTGCAAAGAACTTCTGCTTGAACAAACTTCCGAACAGTTACAAGAACTTTTGAGCTTTTTGTACGCCGTGGTGGATGAGGATGAAGAAGAGGTAAGGCAAAGACTTCCTGAAATCTGTGGGCGGTATCCCTCGTTAAAGAAGTTCCAGGGCACGAGAGCAACGTCAAAACCATCCATGCAGCGGAAGGGTGGAAGCCGGGGGGTGATGGGAAACAGGCACGACCCTCTTGAGCGCGGCTGGATGCCCGGAGGAAAACCTCGTCAGGTATGAGCGGTCAGATTTGGCTGGGCTCAACGGGATCGGGTTCGCGGACGGGCACGTCCGGGTTCTCCGGAGAATCGGGTGGCGGCTCTTTTATCGGCGGCGGGTAGGGCTCAGGTGCGCGAAGGATGGGAAGGTCGGTCATAGTTTTTCCGAGTCTGAAGGTAGATGTTCGTGAACGCGGATGCCCATACGTGAAAGTGCCGAGGAGGGGCAGAAGGAAGACTGTAGTTTTTAGTGGCCCCGCCTGGGCGATAAAATGTGCTCGCGTGCCAGCGAAGATCAGCAGAGAAAACGACGGTAGGGTTTGATCCAGACGGAGAAAGCGGGTCCTTCGCTACGCTCAGGATGACAATTCTAATTTCTTGCGTCTCTAATTTGTTTGCGTTCGAGCCCCACATCAGTCCGTAAGAGAAGTGTGCTACAACCTGGCCGAGTATGGCAAAGCTGCAGGCTGCACTGGGATGGCTTGGGTCGGGCGGCTATGGCAAAGCTCCTGAATCCACTTGGATGGCTTGGGTCACCTTCTCCTTCAGTAAAAGCAGATCGAGAGTTAATTCCATATTCCCGTCGCGTTCCGGCCGAACCTGGAAGTCGTAGGTTTCGCCGGGGGCAATCAAAAATGTTGCCGGAGACGTCAGCGAAGCAAATTTACGATGATGGTGTTGTTCGCGTTGATGTTGATGAACCGAAGTCGATAGGGCTGTCCAGCGATCCAGCGTTGAGGTTCCGGCCGGGCTGCACCGTTCAGGAGTAATTCTCCGTCGGTGCGCATCCCGTTGCGGCTAATGACAAAGACACGGTCGGTTGCGGGATGGAAGACCTCACCGGGAGGCAACACAATGATCGGGCCGTAGAGGCCGGAGCTGAGTTGCGGCATATCGTTCATGTGAGTGTGATAAATAAAAGTTCCAGCCCGGGGAGGATTGATGAAAACCTCAAACGACTTTCCGGGCTGAATCATGGGCGTGACTTGATCGCCGGCACCGGTCCAGCCACTTCAGTAATGAGTGCGAACAGTCCGGTCGCAGGAGCAAGCCTGCTACCGGACAGGTTCGTTCGCTGGGGATGATTGCGGGGAAGCTACATTTTGTTCATGGTGAAGGTGCCGTTGCCGGTACAGCCGGAACTGCCGGTTAAGGACCAGGTGCCGGTGATCGTGTTTGAACGCTCATTCCAAATTTGCCGGACACTTTGCCATTGAAATCGCCGGTCAATGAGAACGAGCCGGCTTCAGTTTCTCCTGAAACGAAGCAAGCGGAGTTGGTGGTGAATGAGAAGTTGCTGATGCTCAGAGATCCGTTGCCGGACTGAACGATGGAAGTGTTGAAAGCGAGCACCTGAGTGTTATGGGTGTCCATTAAGGTGGCGGTCCAATTGCCGTTAACGTTGCCACCATTCTTGCTGCTCGCACCACAGCCGATCAGGGTCAGGCCTGTTACCAGCAAGATGGCTAGCTTGGTTTTCATAGTTGAAGGACTCCTCAAAGTAACTGAGTGACGTTTGCGACGAAACGGTTACATAGAAGGATGCCCATTTTCAGATCGTGGCTGTACAGGAAACAGCGTAGAGTTCAGTACGGGTGTATGTGGGAGCGGTCAAAAAGGTGCGAGTCAAAAATTTTTTCCGAAACGAAAGTGCGACTTCGGGGTTCAAAACAAGAGGCTGACGTGTATCTTGGGAGTGCGCGCCATTGCGTTGGATGGAGCGCACGGAACATTGCAGGGTTGGGCGCCGTGCATGTACTTGTGATTACAAAAGTTTTGCGCATTATGAGCTCTTAGATCCGGCAACTCTCTCGTCCGCGATCTTTCGTGATGCATCTAACCATGCAAGGAAGGAGATGCCATGGCGATGTTTGACGAAACCTATCGAGTGATTGCAGTCGAGAGCCAAAGTCTGACCATTCAAGGAAACATCAGCGGTGAAGTTCTCACCATCGTCAATCCTGACCCTGACATTCCGCTTACCCAAGAAGACTATCCCGTGGGGCAGTTGATCGCCTTGACCGATCCGTCGGCATCGGGAGTGAATTAGCGACGCCGGGCGTTCCCCTTCAGTATCCCGCCTGCAGCATCCGGAACCATCGCACCGCGCCAACGTAAAGCGTCGCGGCGGATGGTTCCGAGGCTGAAAGCCAACACAACAACAGAAGTAGAAACGTTCGCGATTGTGCTATGTTCCGGTAGTTATGCCGGGACTGGAACCACAGCAGCGGAGTGACTTCGCCGGGCGCCGGTGGGCAGGTGTGGTGCTCGGAATTGCGGTGGGAGCATTGGCCATGCTCGTCATAGCGCGCCAGGCAGCGCCGTCCGCATGGAGTGGATGGGCCGCCCGATGGTTGGGCCGAAATACGCAAATCGACGTCAGCCAGCCCACGGTGGTGAACAAGATTCAACAGCTGCAGCGATTGGAGACCGTGGTCTACACCATGGATAAGATCGTCAGCGGCGAGCGGGAAAATGCAGTTCTGCCGGATTTCCTCGCGGGCGACCGGTTGCTCATGCTGGTGCATGGAGAGGTCGTGGCGGGAGTGGATTTCACTGGGTTGAAAAGTGGCGACGTTGTCCTGACAGGTAAGAGAGTGCGGCTGCGGCTGCCGAATGCGCAAGTGTTTTCGACGCGGGTCGACAATGCGCGGACGCGGGTGTATTCGCGGCAGACCGGGTTGCTGGTGCCGGTGGATCCGAACCTGGAGAGCAAAGTTCGAGAAGAGGCTGAGCGGCAGTTGCAACAGGCGGCATTGCTGGATGGGATTTTGAAGACCGCCAACCTGAATGCGCGGACGACCTTGATGAGCCTGTTGCAGGGATTGGGATTTGAGCAGGTAGAGTTTGATTGATGGGCGAGCCGCGGGTTGCTGCGGAAGTTTTCCCAGGTAGCGGCGGGTAGTTGGCTTGCGTTCGCAACAACAAATCTTAAACCGCAGAGATCGTAGCGAAAGGCCTGCAGGGTTCGCGGCGAATCGTCTGTTCGGTGGTTCGTTGATTGCTCTTTGACTTCTTCGCAGGAACGTGTGGCCGCGTAGGGCCGATGGTCTTCGGCTAGGGCTTGCGTTCAATCAGGTCCCATAGGTTTCCGTAAAGATCTTTGAAGACGGCGACCGTGCCGTACGGTTCCTCTTTTGGTGGGCGGACAAATTCAACGTTGTGGGATTGAAGCGAACGGTAGTCGCGCCAGAAGTCGTCGGTGTGCAGGAAGAGGAAGACGCGGCCCCCGGTTTGATTTCCGATGCGCGAGGATTGTTCGGGAGTGGCAGCCTGGGCGAGCAGTAGCGCGGTGCCGGTAGAACCGTCAGGCGCGACTAGCACCCAACGCTTGCCGGCGCCGAGATCGCTGTCCTCGAGGACGCGGAAGCCAAGGATGTTGATATAGAAGGCGATGGCCTCGTCGTAGTTGCGGACGACGATGGCAATGTGCGCGAGGGTTTGCGGCATGGGTTGTCATTATGGCATTGGACTGTGCGGCTCCGCGGCTGTTGACCGGTTTGATTCGGGAGGGTAGGGTGCGGGGACCTTTTGGCATGTGTATTTGAGGAGGTTTGGGATGGTTCCACTTTCTGCGCTGTGGCTGCCGATTGTGCTATCGGCGGTGATTGTCTTCGTCGCCAGTTCGATTCTGCACATGGTGCTGACTTACCATCGCAACGACTATCAGAAGCTTCCCGATGAAGAAGCGGTGATGAGTGCGCTGCGCGCGGCGGGATTGCGACGCGGTCTTTATGTGTTTCCTTATTGCCTGCCCAAGGATATGAAGTCGCCGGCGGCGCTCGAGAAGTACAAACAGGGACCGGTGGGAACCATCGCGGTGATGCCGCCTGGTCCGCCCGCCATGCCGAAGTTTCTGGGATTGTGGTTCGGCTATTGCTTACTGGTCAGTTTTTTCGTGGCGTATCTTACGGGTCATACCGTGCCAACGGGGATGCACTACCCTGCGGTATTTCGGGTGGCGGGAACCGCGGCGTTTTTGGCATACGGCTTGGGAGTGCTGCCTAATGGAATCTGGAAAGGGCAGACGTGGGGCATGACGCTGAAGGAATTAATCGACGGGTTGGTGTATGCGCTGCTCACGGCGGGAACCTTTGGATGGCTCTGGCCGAAAGTGGTGGAGAGTGTGGCGCGCTAGAGACGGGATCGGTTAGGGATGGAAATTGAGAACGACGACTTCCTTGGTTTCGTGCGAGGCCGACTCCCACTTACATTTGTTAACCGCTTCCAGCCCGGCCTGAGCCAGGACGGGATGGCCCCCCAGAATGGCGGCAGACTTTACGGTTCCGTTAGGGACGACGGTCGCTTCAATTTTTACTGATCCGGCGATGCCCATTTTCTGGGCGAGCATGGGATAAATCGGAACGATTTTGGTGATCATCTTGCGCTTGCTCTCGGCGGCGTCCTCGGCGCGAGAACCTGGACTTGCCGCAAGCAGGAGAAGTGCGCACACCAGCAGGCCTGTGCCTCGGAACCACAGACGCATAGAGTCGCCCTCGTTCTTTTCATCCTAGCCAACTGATGGGTTCCGTAAAGATAACGGAGGTAATTTCAGTTCAGGTCTCGGGTGTCAGATTTCAGGTCTCAGGTTAATGAACTCTAGTGTCCTGTCCCTCAAATTCGCGGCATAAGTCTGTCATCCCGACCGGAGCGGAGTGGAGGGACTTGTGTTTTCAACGATCGACTTTCCTTGTGCATATTCATTTCTGGGATATCACACTAGTTTGATTGTTTGTTAGCGAACTTGCAGGTATCTCCTAAGGAACGAACCGGTTTGGTTAAGGTGTGGGAGGGAAGGAGTGATTCTCAGAATTTTGGGGCTGGTGAGGATGGCTTTTAGCCAGGAAGTGGTTTCATGGGGCTTTGGCACGAAGACAGCGAAGGGGAGTCAGGAAGGTAATCTGTGGGAGAGGGGGCTTGTTCACGTGCCTGAACCGTGGGTTAGTTCGACGCTCAGTCGGGGAACGGTGGGAGGAAGGAAGCTTTTCACGCTTAGGTTTCGGAGATGTACCTCGATGGTTAAGGGGCTTGGAGAAAAATCTTAAACCGCAGAAAGCGCGGAGGGGTGCGCAGAGGACGCCAAGGATAATCCTGAGTGAAGAGAACAATTCCTTGAAAACACAAGTTCCCTCCACTCCGCTTCGCTCCGGTTGGGATGACAGACTTATGCTAGCGAGTTTGCGGGATCGGGATGACAGGCTTATGCCGCGAATTTTGCGGGACACGACACTAGGGCTTGCCGGTGGAGGCTGCGTTCATCTTCGCAGTGCGAGAGGTGAGT
>QIAI01000136.1 GCA_003224995.1 Acidobacteriota bacterium | reverse complement strand
TTCGTTCACGTACTCGATCAATACGCCGGGCGCGACGACAGCAATCGCTACACCGTCGGCAGCAATGCCCGAGTCCGGTTCACGCCTAAGAACCATCCCTTAACCGACAATGACATTTTGGCGGTTGTCCACACCGTTGCCTCGCGTACCGGTGCCACTGGATACGGTCACATCTATCACGTTTTTTTGCCCTCCGGCACAGACGAGTGTTTCGATAGCAGTTTCTCCGTCTGCTATTCCCCCGATGTCCCGAGCACCTGGTTCTTTTGCGCATATCACGGCAGTGCGGATTTCAAAGACATCGGCCATGTGCTCTATTCAGTCGAGCCCTATCAGAATGTCATCGGGTGTTCAGACCCTCCGGGAACTCCGAATGGTCAACTGGTCGATTCCACCAATGACACTCTCTCGCATGAATTCTTCGAGACGGTTTCCGATCCTGATGGCGATGGCTGGTGGAACGCGACACCATCGGTAACTGGTCTGGAGGGGGAAGAGATCGGGGACGAATGCGTTTTCATCACTCCTCCTTCCTTTGGCGATCCCTCGGTCTTCACCATCGGGCAGAAGCTCTACGCGGTACAGCTCGAGTATTCCAACGGACATCACGGGTGTGCTGGCACGCCGGAAAGGGACTAAAGTGCCCCGGCCGGAGGCTCGCTTGCATCTTGATCTGGGCGAGCCCCGGGCGGCTGGGCTGGTTCGTGGACAATCACGCTGAAAAGCTTCGGCACAAACGAAAACGCGCCCTGAGGCGCGTTGTGGCTGATTGTTTTTGATCTCGCCCGATCAGTCCTTTTTGGAATCGGCTAGCTTGCGCGCAATTTCTTCGACGATCCTGGGGCGCAACTCCGCAAGCACGCTATCCACGATGCTGGCGATGGCTTTCGGGTCCGCGGCAACTGGAGCGCTGCTTACTTTTTCGGACATCGGAGCGGCCGTCACCTCGGGCTCGGCCTTGGCGGCCTCCGCCTCGTGAAACTCTTCCTTTGCAGGCGCTGGCTTCGCAGCCGCCCCGGCAATTGAGTCGCGAATGTTTTTCCAGTTGGCAGACATAGCCTCTATCCCTCCCGCAATTTCAGTTTCGCCGCTGCCTGCGTCCGCCTCGGATTCCGCTTCATCCGTGGCAATTCCATCTTCCGCCGTTTCCATTGCAGGAACGGATTTCTCGGTTATCGGAATCACAGCGCTTGCATCCCCCAATTCGGGCGTCGCATTGTGGAGCGAAGAATTCTCATTCAAGGCTGGTCCAATGCCCGCTGCTGCCGCAGAGGCCATCGCGTAGGCCATTCCATGGTCCCCAGCTTGCGGAGAAGTGGATCCGGTTTCGCTGGATTCGCCCGCGGAGCTTGCCATTTTGTCGGTTGCAATCGCGACCGTCGCCAGCGGGGCTTCTTGCGGGCTGACTGCCGCGTAGGCCTTCTCCATTTCTTGTTCCAGTGAGATCGCCGCCTCGTCCAAAGCCGTCTGCACTTCTTCGGCGATCCACCTCGGGCCAGCGCTATGCGCACCCGTGATCGGAGTGTCCGCATTGGCCGTCGCCCGGGCTAAGACGTCGTGGCCAACATCATTCGTGAACACGCTGTTCACCGGCTCCGAAGGCGAGGTTGGAATCAAAGTCTGCAGAGCTGCCATGACTTCGTCATCAGCGGAAACCGGGATTGGCTCTGTCGTGGCTGTTATGGGTACATCGGATGGGGCGCCCGGCCAGGGCGCGACCGCCTCGGTTACCGGAGCAGTCTCTGCGCTCACCACCTTCGGAGGCTCAACCCTCTCGACCTTCTCAACTTCGGGCATGTCCATCGCCGATTCCACTTTGACGGTCGAAACCGCATCGTCAGGAATTGTTGCAGCGCTGGATCCCTCGACATCTGGCTGAACGCTCGGCATTTCCGCAACGGCTTCCGCCACAGGAACTGCTTCTTCACTCGCAATTGCCGATGTCACTGGCTCGGCCTCAACTTCAGCCGTCGCGGATGGAGATGCATTCTCATTGTGCGGGATTTCGGGCGCGCTCGCGAACGTCATCGGCGCTGCTTCTTCCGCGGTGACGATGGAGACACCGGAGTCCGGCTCAGTTGCCAGCTCAATCTTCTCTTCTGCAAGCCTTTCTTCCGCCGGTGCCTCGGTGGCAGAAGTCGGCACAGCCACGGTCGCTCCGTTTAACCGCGCAGCCGCAGCAGCAAAGGCCGCAATTTCGTCGGGAGTGATGTCGTGCGGAATGCCTGCCGGAAGCGGACGCTCCAACTGAACTTCTTTGGTGGCGTCGAGAGCCTGATTTTTCTTTGCGGGCGAGTCCGCCAGATCGCGAAATCCCTTGCTTTGCGTAGCCGAATAATCCGGGTCCGGCGCGGTTTCCCGAGGCTTGGGCGCAGTGGGAATGCGTAGCCGAGCCTTCCAGCTGTCATCCTCTCCCTTGGCGGGCTCGGTGTCGCGTTCGAACGAGGCCACCGCCTTGGCGAATCGTCCTTGCTTATAGGGCTCCGGCTGCGGAATGACCTTATCTTCCAGTTTCGTGAGCGCCGCCAGGAGTTCGCTGGCCTCGAAGGGCTTCACCACAAACGCATCGGCACGCGCGCGCCGAGCCTCTTCCGGCTTGAAGGGCTCCAGCTTGCCCACCGTCAGGAGCACAGGAATGCGTGCCGTATCCGCTTTTTCCTTGATGCGCTGGCAAACTTCCAGGCCGCTGTAGCCGGGCATGTAAACATCCAGCACGATCAGGTCGGGCTTGTGTTCTGCGATCTTCTTCAGTGCTGCCGAGCCGTTATTGACCGTTATCACTTCATAACCGGCATCCGTAAGGATTTTCCGGCCCATGTTTTGAGCGGTCACACTGTCATCGGCGAGCAGAATCTTGCGAGCCAAGGGATATCCTTCGGTAAGGGGGAGATACCGCGAAGTTAACCTGTGCTCCAGCGCAAGTCAATGTGGAGACGGGTTACGAGGGGTTACTAGCGGTCATGACTGGTTGAGGTTGCGTGTATCCGCTGCAAACGCGGGCCTTTCCCGCGTTCCGCGCACGAACCAGCTTCGCTGAATCTAGAAAGGATTGAGCTTTCCCAGTCCTTTTTTCTTCTTCTTCTTGCTGGTCGAGGTTGCGTCCGTCGGAGCGCTGGAGGAACTCGAACCGGGTGCGCCCGCTTGCGCCGGAGTGCCCCCTTGAATTTCGTTTACCTGCGCGGGTGGAGGAACCGATTGGCCGCCATCCGGTG
>QIAI01000135.1 GCA_003224995.1 Acidobacteriota bacterium | reverse complement strand
TGCGAGATTGCCGTCATGGCAGCTCAGGCATTCCGTGATGTTGCGATCCGGAGTGGTGGCGTCCAGACCCGGCAGGGTTTCAGTCCAGCCGCCCGTCGAATCGCCAAACTGTAGGGTCTGGCCAACGAGCGATCCGAGATCCTGGCCCCAGAGAGCATGGAGACCGGCGTTGGTATAGGCTGTCTTGGCGGCGCCGTTGCCGTAAGCGCCGCTGTGCGGAGCATGACAGCCCGTGCAGCCACGTCCGAAGTTGAGGTGTGCACCGAGAACATCGGTGTTCGAGGTTGTGATCTGCGCCATCGCAAAGCCTGCCACGGCGAAGATCGCGAGCAGTACAAAGAGCGCTTTCTTCATATAATTGAGACCTCCTGATGTGTTCGAACACTTCATATCTGTTGCCTTGCTGCTTCCTGTAATTGCTGCTTTCAGGTAAGGGCGCTGCCGGCAGCGTCCTATCCCGTTCTGGCGCCCAAACAGAGGCTCCAAGAACTTTTCTCTACTGCGTCTGCGGCACCGGCGTATTCAGCCGCGACGTGTCTTTCGGATTCCCTTGCTCCTGAACTTTGTCCTTCTGTGCATCTTGCCGCTTCCCCACCCCTGCCTTTTCCCGCTCGGCCTTCATGGTGGCCGATTCCGCATCGGTGATATATCGGAACTGCTGCACCCGCCCCCAGGGATACTGCTCCGAGACAAAAACACGATTGTTCTTGTCGATCGCAATTCCCATCGGGTCATTGAAGCGTCCTAAGGCTCGTCCCGGACCACCCACATACGCGAGCAGTTCGCCATCGCGATTGAAGACCTCCACCAGGGCCAGATTGCTGTCCACCACCCAGATGTGTCCGTCGCTGTCGACCGCAATGCCTTTGGGCCGCTCGAAACAGCCGATCGCGTCGCAGTGCTGACCGAACTGGCTGACGAAGTTGCCTTCGGCGTCGAATATCTCCACCCGGAAATTCAACGAATCGGTCACATACAGGTTGCCGTCTTTGTCGAGCGCGATGTTGGTGGGCAGCGAAAACTCACCCGGGCCCGTCAACGTATGGTTCTTGCCAGGCTTGCCGATCTTGCGCAGCGGCTTCAGGCTGTCGGCGTCATACACCAACACCACATCCTGCTTGGTATCCACTACGTAAAGCAGACGCCGCTCGACATCGATCGCCAGCCCGAGTGGGTCCACCAGGCCTTCATTGATCTGCCCAGCAATTTTGTGATTGGCATCGAACACCAGGACCTTGGCCAGCTTGCCATCCGAGATAAACACACGGTCGTCGTCGTCCACTGCAATCGCATTAATCATGGCGAAATGCGCTTCGAAGCCGTTGCGGATCAACTCCGTGTCCCGGGTCTCGGTGTTGAACACGAACACTGCTCCAACTTTCTGGTCGGCCACGTACAGCCGGTTCTTCGAGTCCACTGCCATGCCGTAGGGGCCCAACATCTGAAAGGGAAAATTCTTGCTGGCAACTTTCTCGTCCTGCGATTGCCCGCCCGCCAGCCGGTCCATCCAGCTCTGCTTTGGCTTCTTGCCTTGCTCCGCGCCGTTTTCGAATTTCATGCCGGCAAAATAATTGGTATAGCGAATCCGCGGTAGGTTGGGCGGCTCTGGCCACACCAGCTTGGTGGTGTCGACTTCCACCCTGGGCTCGTGTTTGTCCTGTACAGCAGCCACCTTTTTCTTCTTTTTCTCTGCAAACGCCGCCGGCGAGAGCAGCGCGAGAATCAGCATCGCGATCAGCGCCGTCGCCGTTCTGCTAGCACGCATGGGAGATGGATGAACGTGAAACATGATTACTTCGCCTCCACAATCTGGGTCATATCCAAGCGGTTCTGGTGGCAGTTGTCGCAAAAAGCCATGTTGTTCTGCTGATCCTTCACGAAGAGCTGGGGCTGGCCTCCCGCATGCGGTTGATGGCAGCGCAGGCAACTCAACGCATACTTCACTTTGTGGACGTTCGTCGGATCCGTCACATCCGCCACCGGATGCCGTGCTACCGGATGGCCGACGTTGTAGCGCAGCGGCAACACGTAAGCCTTGTTCTTCTCGAAGTAGTCTTCCGGCAACCGGACCTTGCCGTCGAAGATTGTCAGCAGGTGCTGCGCCTCCAGCTTCTGGGGCACCGTGTCGTTGCCGTGACACTCCAGGCAGAGCGCGTTGCCTTGGGCTCGCAGCAGCTTGGCGCGCTCACTCCCGTGCGCTTCGTGACAGACGGCGCAGCCCTGTCCAAAAGCCGGTTGATGATGCACAGCTTTCTTCTGCTGATCTGCAAGATCGGTGTGGCAACCGATACAAATGCTCACCGGATCGGTCTTTGGTAAGCCAGGGTTCTTGCTGGCGTGCGGATTGTGACAATCGGTGCAGTCGCCGGCCGCGCCTGGATGCTGCACTTTGGCGGTCTCAATCAGCTTCGCTTTGTCATCATGGCAAGTGACGCAGAGCGCTTTGCTATCGGACTGCGTCAATACGACTTTCCCGTCTTTCGCCGCCTCGTGACAGACTTCGCAACTCTTGTCGGCAAACGGGGCATGCAGGAACTTCGCCATCAGCTTGGGTGCGGCGGACTGATGCGGATCGTGGCAGGTCAGGCAATTGGCGGTGCCGAAGGGCTGATTGTGATGCGCCTTCTGCAGGCTCGCATCCTTTGCATCATGGCAGTCCAGGCAAAGCGCTGGAGCCGCCTTCGCCAGGTGGAAATCAAACTCCGGCTTCCCTCTCTCGCCCGTCTTGTGGGTCACATGACAGGTCTCGCACCCCATGTCGAGCGCGGCGTGACGGCTTCCCTTTTCCGGAACGTTCAGACCTGCGCTGTGACAGGTCAGGCAGAGATTCTCTTTCTCTCCTCCGGAAGTTGCTTTCAGCAGCTGATTCTTGTTCTCAGTGGCGTGCGGATCGTGACACTTGATGCAGTCGCGAACCGCCGGTTTGTGAACCACTCCTTTGATATCTGCGGCGTTCTTGTCGGCGTGGCAGGTGAGACAAAGGGCGCTCGGCGTGGCCGTGATCAGCTTGACGCGGGTGACATCTTTATTGACTCGAATCTCGTGGCAACTCAAACACCCCGTCGCCATGGCCGAGTGCACTGCTTTCCCCTTCGACTTGTCCGCGTGACACTCGAGGCATTTTGCAGCGTCCGTATTCTTATCTAGGGGAACCGGATGGGTTGCTCCTATCGCAGGCAACAGAGTGATGAAAAGAACAAAAAAGAATTGCAACATGGCAAAAGCACAGATTTGCCGGACCGCTTTGCTCTCCTCCCGACCTTGCCTTGCCACCGGCACTTTTCGTCCTCCATGAAGTACTTGTGCACGGCCCTCCCTTTGCCAATACACCCATGACAATTTTCAACAAGCGATCCAAGTAGCTGAAAAATAGTAACTTGCAGTCGCCGCTCGGCGATTCTTGAGATTCCGAATTCGACCTCCGACGGCTCCAATGGGCCTTCTCCCACAGTGAACGTAGTGAAATGCCCCACGACGCGCTTGGTGAGAAACGCCACTCCGCTGTGGTGGTCGAAATTGGGTTGAAAGAGATTCATTTCGCCGTTGTTGCAACATTCAACCCGACGGCCCTTGTCGCCGTAAGTGCCCACAGCACATCGACGCGTGACCCAGCGCACAAAATCGCTCCCCGCCGTGCGTGAAAGTCCAACCGTTTCAGCTGAATCTGTGGGATTTCGCCCATCCCGGTTCGGCTGCTTTCACCGGAATCCGAGTAAGCCTATGATTACAAAGGAGAAGAGCCACAAAGCAGGTATGGCTTTTAAGTTGCACCCCTTGAAACCGACAAGGGGACCGATATGGCTGTGGATGGAATCCGATTCGACAGGAAAATCTGGCAGACCCTCAGTTCCATCAAGACCGGCGTGATTTTGTTGATC
>QIAI01000134.1 GCA_003224995.1 Acidobacteriota bacterium | reverse complement strand
CGCGCCTATGAGTGAGCCGCGGGTTGCCGAATGCTAGAGGACCTGGTCCACCGCCGCGCGTGTACCGAGATGCAGGGACTCCCTAGGGAAGCGCGGCGATTCGCTTCGTTGAATATATCCTTGGCCTTGCCGCTGTGTTAATTCTGCATTGTCGGCTAACGGGAGCAATCCGTACACGACGTTGATTACGACGAGCAACCCAAGGCGAAGTCGCTATACATAATCAGCTCCGGAGTGCTTCCAAAATTCCAAGGTCGGGGGTTTGGGGGCAAAGCAGAAGGAATGGCAGATTGAATATGCGAGGCAACATGGCTTCGAGGGTATAGTCACCAACATGGGAGAGAGCAACGTCCGCCTAATCCGGCTAAACGAGAAGTTTGGGTTCACGACTCGCGGGATAGCCCCCGGATACTACTCCAATCCCGAAGAGCGGGCCTTAGTCATGGAGTTGGTCTGATGATTGGACGGTTCATTCCCGCACCCATAGCCGAGCGTCGTGAAGATGACGTTTGCCAGGGGCGCTGCGTTGCAGCACCCTTGCGGTCTATTCAACTCGAGCCTCGCGGGGAATGTCAGGCGCGCTATCGACATTCACGAAGGCGACAAGATCGATGAGGCCGCCTTGAAGGAACTCATTCGCGCGGCAGTAGCGCTCAATCTGAAAGGCAAAGACAGGACGAAGCCGAAGTCCCAGCCCAAGGCTGCGCCAAAGCCAGAGCCCAAGCCCAAGCCCAAGCCCAAGCCCAAGCCAGAACCCAAGTCGGAGCAAACATCCCACCGTAAATCTCGTTAAGAAAGCGAAATCTAAAATCGCGAACCCACCAGAAAGCGAGCCGACCAGCTTCAGCGCAAGTTGCGGGACCAGCGCAGGACCTGAGATCTGACCGCGAGGACCTAAGACCTGGACCTGAGACCTGTCAGCGCGCAGCGTGCTCGGCCAAATATTTCTGAGCGAACTCAGCGTTTGCATATTTGGGGTCGATGGCTAGCGCCTTGGCGTAGGCGGCGCGGGCTTGCGAAAGATCGCCCAATTTCGCGAGCGCTTCGGCAAGGCTATCGAAGCTATTGGCCGAGGATGGGAAATCTTCAGTGTTCATGCGTAGCACAGTGATCGCGGCGGGCAAATTATTTTCGCCGAGCAGGAAGTAGCCGAGGGTGTTCATGCCGGCTTCCGAGAACAGCTTGGTCCTGGAATTTTTCAGGCGCGTCTCTAGAACCAGTTGATGAAACTTGGCAGCCCCTTGCGAGCGCAACATATCTGTGGCGGCGGCGATTCCGAGGGTACGCAGAGGATCGTGGTCGGCGAGATATCGCTCAGCTTCGCTGGTATGGTTTTTGAGTTGAAGTTCCAATTCCTGCAACTCGCGCTGGTAGGCGCCAGCGATCTTCTCCAGGCTGGCGCTGAGTTCTTCCTTGCTCCGCCATTTGCCACGAACCATCACTCCGACGATCGAGCGAGTTTGTGAAATATCGGCGAGAGGGTTGCCTTGCAAAAGGACAAGGTCAGCGCGCTTGCCAACTGCAACGCTGCCGAACTCGCTGGGCGGTCGAAAATAGCGCGCGGGATTCACGGTTGCGGTCTGAAGAACCTGGAACGGCGTCAGGCCATCGTGGACGAGTTCCGCGAGTTCGTCATGGATGCCGAAGCCGGCCATGGGACCGACGTCCGGAGCATCGGTGCCGGCGAGCAAGGGGACGCCGGCGTCGGAAAGCGCTTTCACGAGCTTTCGTTGAAAGGTTAGCTCCGCCTGCATGCGCAAATTGTGCTCGGGAGTGGCACCCGTTTTGAATCGGTTCATCGCCGGCTGAAACGGCTCGAGCGCCCAGGGAGGCAGATAGTGCAGGTTGGGATTTTTGAGAAAGGCATCGAGATCTGTAGCCTGCTGCACCGTAGTCGCAAAAGTTGAGAGCGTGGGAATCACATAGACGCCGGCGGCAGCAGTTTCTTTGGCGACGACCGGAATTTTCGTTTCGTCCAGGACGATGTGGTCGTTGTTATCGTCGTGCTGCGGATTGAAGTAGGTGTAAAGGAATTTCGCGCGCAATATGGCCCATGATCAGGAGATTGCGGCGCTTGGCTTCGGCGATCAGTGCCGGGTACTCGGCCTTGGAAACCGGATTGTAGATCTTGACCGCGTCGTAACCGGCGTCCGCTTGCTCATCGACCAGGCGAACGGCCTCTTCCGCAGTGTGCGCGCGGCCGAAAAGCGGGCCGGCGGTGAAGATGGTGGGACCTTCGAGTTCGCCGGCCGCGATCTGTTTGCGCCACCTCAGATGGGCGGAACGGCCGTCGAGATTGAATACGGTGGTCACGCCATTGGCGAGATAAAGCGGAAATTCGATTTGCGAGTAGAGGTGGACGTGGGCATCGGTGAGACCTGGGATGAGATATTTGCCGGTCGCGTCGATCCTTTGCGCTTGTGCGGGGATTCGAGCGGTTCGCGAGGGGCCGATGCTGGCGATGCGTCCGTTTTGAATCAGTACGGTCTGGTCGTCAAGGACGCGCTCACGGTCCATAGGAATAACGTGAACGTGCAGGAAGGCGGTGGAGTCCTGGCAGAACGAAGCGATGGAGATGGGTAGAAATAGGACGAGAGCGAGGAAGTGAATGAGTCGGCGGGTCATCGGAGGTTTAGACGGAGGCCGCGGGGAAAGGGAGAGCAAGAGAAAAGCCGGGCTTTCGCCCGGCCTCGGCCTCGACAGGCGAGCACGCCCGTCGCTTCATTGTTCACTGCCAGGAATCAGTTGATGTCCCGTCGCTCCATTGTTTTGGTTAGTTGATGTCGAACTGCTCTTCGTGCAGCGTCGCATCGGATTTGATGATGACGGTGCGCTTGGTGAGTTCTTCAATCTCGGTCAACCAGCGGCCGTTTTGACCTTTCAAAGTCTTGGCGACTTCGGGGTTGACCCGCAGCAGAATGTCCTGACGCTCCATGTGCTTGGCCATCTTCCGCATTTCGACGTAGATTTCGTTGCACACCGTAGTCGCAGATTTCACGAAGCCGGTGGCTTCGCAATGGGGACAAGGCGAACCGATCGTGCGTTCGAGCGACTGCTTCACTCGTTTACGGGTGATGGCCACCAGTCCGAAATCGTTGAACTGGAGAACCTTCGAGGGCGCGCGGTCATTGCGTAATTCCTCTTCCAGCGCCTGCATGACGCGCTGACGGTTCCGGCGTTCATCCATGTCGATGAAATCGATGATGATGATGCCGCCCAGATCGCGCAGGCGGACCTGGCGCACGATCTCCTTGATGGCATCGACGTTGGTCTTGACGATGGTGTCTTCCAGGCGCGCTGTCTTGCCCACGTACTTGCCCGTGTTGATATCGATGGCCACCAACGCTTCGGTCTGGTTGATGACGATGTAGCCGCCGCTCTTCAGCCAGACTTTCGATTTCAGCGCCTTGTCAATTTCTTCCTTCAGGCCGAACTGCTCGAATAGCGGCGTGTCCTTGGTGTAGAGCTTCACCCGGCGCACCAGCGCTGGCTGGAAGCGGTTGGCGAAGCGCAGGATGCGCTCGTATTCGGTCTCGGTATCGACCCAGATGGCGGAGAAGTCGGAGGTGACCTGATCGCGCAGGACGCGCTCAACCACGTTGAGGTCGTGATAGATCAGCGCGGGCGCCTTGGCTTCTTCGGAACGCGTCTTGATTTCATGCCAAAGATTTTTCAGGAAGCGGATGTCGGCGCGAAGGTCTTCTTCTGAAGCTCCGGCAGCCGCCGTGCGGACGATGAATCCTCCCTGGCCGTTTTCCCGTTCGCTGATGATGATGCGCTTCAGGCGCTGGCGCTCCTCGTCGGAGGAAATCTTGCGCGAGACGCCGGTATGGTTCACGGTCGGCATGTAGACGAGAAAGCGTCCGGGCAGCGCGATGTGACTGGTGATGCGCGCGCCCTTCTTGCCGATTGGCTCTTTGGCGATCTGTACCAGAATCTCCTGGCCTTCCTTCAGCAAATCGGTGATCACCACTTCCGCCGGAGCGGAAGCGGCGTCCACCGCGGCGTCCGCGACGTCGATCGAATTGCGGACGCGGGGCGCGCTGGGTGTAGCCTGCGGTTGCTGCGGGAGCGCGGACCTCGACGCGGGCGTCCACCGTTCCGTTGCCGCGAGCTTCGGCGTCCAGCAGAGCCTCGGCTTCAGCCTGGGCGTCCTCGATTTCGGCGTCGGCAGATTCTTCTTCGGTTTCTTCCTCGGCTGCTTCCGTTTCGGCGGCGAATGCTTCGCCGATCGCTTTCGCGGCCTGCTCCCCGGGGATCACGATGGAATCTGCGGAAGAGGTCGCGATCGGGGCGGGCTCGCCCGTGGCCGCAATTTCGAGCGTGCGCGGCGTCTGGTAATCGTCCGCCGCTCGCGTCTCTTCTTCCATCTCGTCGAACATGTCGTCTTCTTCGAGATCTTCGGCGTAATGGGTGAGGTCGGCTTCCTCTTCTTCGATCACTTCTTCTTCGAGCGCGCCGGTAGGGCTGGCATAGGCGGCGACCGCTTCCACCGTGCCTGATGGCTCCGTAGCGGGCTTGGAATCCACCCGCGTTTCCATCTCTCGGGGAGCGCTGTGCGTGATCTCCTCAACCGTGTCTTCGTGCTCGGCAGCCGGCTCGTGCGAGAAGGCCGCTGTCAGATTCATGCGGTCCTGGATCGCGTGCTCGCGTTCCCATTCCTGGTGGGCGGCTTCGTCCGGATGATCGAAGTCGTCATGCTGCTCGTGCAACGGCTCAGTGAGTCCGGTCGCAAACAGAGGTTCATCCTCGGGGAAGCTTCCGGCCACCGCACCCGTACTTGCGTTTTCCGGGACAGAAGAAGAAGTCGGGGCAGCCGCGGCATTTGAAGCTGTAGCAGTTTGAGCCGGGCGACCGCGATATTTTGAAATGGATTCGCCAGGAAGAATCATCGGCTCGTAGCCCGCAGGCGGTCCGTACTCGGACGCGCGCGGGCGAAACTTACTCTGTACCTGGGAAACGGAAGGTTGCGACTCGCTCGCGTCCCCGCGATTAAAGCGGGGCTCCGCGCGATCACGATCGTTGCGATCGCCGCGATCGTCTTCTTCGTTCCGGCGCCCGCGTCGGCGACGCCGCCCGCGGAAACCTCCGCGCTCGCGGGATTGCGACTCGCGGGGCTCGCGAGCGGGTGCGTCCAGGTTGCCCGGCTCGCCGCCAACGGTGGTCGCCGCGATTTGTTCTTCTTCGAAGGGCTCCGATTCGATCACATAGGAAGCAGCGTCGGATGCGGCGGGCGTTGAAGCCTCTACGCGCTGCGGTTGCGTACGGCTTTCTTGCTGCCGGCTTTCTTGCTGCCGGCTTTCCTGCTGCCGGCTTTCCTGCAGCGGAGGCCGGTTCGTGGGGACGACGTCGGTGAGATCCTCGTCCTGTTCTTCCAGATCCATGAAATCGGAAACGTACAGGAAGGCGTCGCGTTCCAGGCCAATGTCGACGAAGGCGGACTGCATCCCGGGAAGCACGCGGGTGACGCGCCCTTTGTAGATAGAGCCGGCTAAGGTGTATTCGTTTTCGCGTTCAAGGTAAATTTCGGCAAGTTGATCATCTTCGACCAGGCCCACCTTGGTTTCGTGGGGGGTCGAGGTTACAAACAGTTCTTTCGTCATTCTTACTCCGGAGTTCTGTGCGGCGCCAAGGCCGACAGCTTCACCGAGACGAAGACAGCGAGAGGAGGGGAGGAATGAGCGTCGCGATGGGTACTGGTCCACGCACAAGTGGACCTGCCTCCTGGAAAGCACTCCAGAAGCGAATCCTTTGCGGAAGCTTGGGAATCTTTTGCACTTATCGCTATGTGCGCTGGCTTCGAGGGTGGCCGCTCTCTCCTCAGTGGGGAGGGGGCCGTTACCCGCCCGGCAGCGCTGGCTGCAATCCTGCCCGGCCTCTAACTCTCTTTCTGGCCGGTGAAGTTGCCCTCTTTACGCGAGGGCGATCGTAATCTTGATGTTTTTGCCGCGCCGACCGGGTGCGGGTACTGCCATTGCCGGACGTCGTCTTGTCTTCCGTTTCCGCGTCAGTTTACGAAACGGCGCATGCGGACATTCATCACCATGCCCAGCGCCAGAAACATGAACAAGACCGAAGACCCGCCGTAACTCATCAACGGCAAAGGTATTCCCGTGACCGGCATAAAACCAACTACCATGCCGACGTTGACCAGGATATGGAAGCTAAGCACAGCCACCACACCCATGACCACGAACGTGCCAGCGCGGTCGGGCGCTGTCTGCGCGTTCTGAGTCAAACGCATCAGCACAATGAAGTATAGCAGGAGCACCCCCAAAGCTCCTACAAACCCGTGCTCCTCCGCGAAGGCCGCAAAAATGAAATCTGTCTGGGGCACAGGCAGATAGGAAAGATGCGTCTGGGTGCCCGTACCTCCCCAGATACCTCCCGCACCCACGGCAATTTTCGATTGAATGACCTGGTAGCCGGAGCCCTGCTTGTCCGCCTCCGGTTCCATGAAGCTGATCAGGCGATCTTTCTGGTAGGGCTTCAGCTTGTGCCAGGCCAATGGCATGATCAGGCCCGCCAGGAGCAAGACAATCAACGCCTGCTTGGCTCGGACCCCTCCCAGAAAGAGTCCCATCAATGCGATTGGCATGTAAGTGAGTGCCGTGCCCAGATCGGGCTGCACCAGCACCATCAACATGGGAACGCCAACGATGGCGCCCGCCTTAATGAAATCCGACCAGGAGAGCTCCCGCTGGTGGAGGTCGGCAAAATACTTGGCAACCGCCAGGATGAGAATCAGCTTGACCCACTCGGAAGGCTGAAAGTGCTGGCCGCCCGGCATTTTGATCCAGCGCCGCGCCCCCAGGTATTTCTGGCCGAACACCATCACCGACATCAGCGAGCCGATGGCCGCA
>QIAI01000133.1 GCA_003224995.1 Acidobacteriota bacterium | reverse complement strand
TCAGCGAACAATTTTCCGCCCATCTTGCTTCGTTTAGTCCTCTCAGGTCCATTCCCCAGAAATACAGCTACCGGTCTTTGGCTCTGCATCGAAAGTACGTTGTAAGAACGTTGTGAGCTGGCGTCGCGTTGCTGGGGAATCGCAGAAGTCTATCTTTCATCTTTATGCAGTAAGGACTGCTGTTTTTACCGGGGAACGATAACCATCTCCATTTCAAAGGGCCGTTATGCGATTGATGATTTTTGGTTTGACGGTGACCTCGTCGTGGGGAAACGGACACGCGACACTTTGGCGGAGCCTGTGTCGAGCGTTGAGCCGCGGTGGTCACGAGGTGATCTTCCTGGAGCGAGATGTTCCTTATTACGCGAGTCATCGCGACCTGCAAAATGCCACAGATTACGAGATCGTGCTGTATGAAGATTGGGAAAAAATAGAGCCGCGCGCGCGCGAGTTGCTGAACGGAGTAGACGCAGCCATGGTCACTTCTTATTGCCCGGACGCAATTACGGCTGCCCAGGCTACGCTGGAATCGAATGTCCCCTTGCGTGTGTTTTACGACCTTGATGCTCCGGTCACGCTGGAACGGTTACGGGAGAACGGGTCGGTCGACTACATTCCGTCATATGGCTTAGGCCCATTCGATTTGGTGTTGAGCTATGCAGGAGGACGAGTGCTGGAGGAGTTGAGGGTGCGTTTGGGAGCGCGACGCGTAGCCCCCCTCTATGGCAGCGTGGATCCGGAGATGCACCGCCCGGTGGAGTACACACCACGTTACGACAGCGACCTGTCGTATCTGGGCACATATGCGGTGGACCGGCAAGCGGCGCTCACGCGACTGTTCATTGAGCCGGCGCGACGATCTCCGTCGAAGCGCTTCGTAATCGGAGGGGCGCAATATCCCTACGACTTCCCATGGGCAGAAAACATCTGGTTCATGCGACATCTGCCGCCATCGGAGCACCCGGCCTTCTATTGTTCTTCACGATTGACGCTGAGTGTGACGCGCGCCCCCATGGTGGCGATGGGCTACTGCCCCTCAGGCCGCTTGTTTGAAGCAGCTGCGTGTGAAACGCCCCTGGTCAGTGATTGGTGGGAGGGCTTGGGTGACTTTTTCGAACCGGGACGGGAGATCCTGGTGGCATCGACGGCATCGGAAGTGATGGACGCACTCGCTATGCCACGGGAGGACCTACGGCGAATTGGCAATGCGGCACGCGAGCGGGTACTTGGGGAACACACTGCGGATCATCGTTCTCAGGAGTTGATCCGCTTGTTGGAGGCAAGCGCATGAGCCGACACTGGGGCATTATTCCTGCGGCAGGACTTGGAACACGAATACAACCACTGGCATTCTCGAAGGAATTGTTGCCCGTGGGTACGCGCCATGAGAACGGGAGTGAACGCCCGCGCGCAGTGTCGGAATACCTGTTGGAGCGAATGCTGGCGTCGGGAGCGACGCATATCTGTTTCGTTATTTCGCCCGCCAAAGCAGACATTATGAATTACTTCGGTGGAAGAATTCACGGAGCCTCGATTTGCTATGCAATCCAACCAAACCCTGCGGGGTTGTGTGACGCAATATTTGGCGCACTGCCGTTCATTTCCCCCGAAGACGAGATCGTGGTGGGATTGCCGGATACGGTGTGGTTTCCGAGTGAAGGATTCTGTTTGTTACCTAACCGGAGCTTCTCATTTCTACTTTTTCCAGTGGAACGACCAGAGTTGTTCGACGCCGTAGTGACGGCTCCGGATGGCTCGGTGGAAGAGATTCAGGTGAAGCAGCCGGATGCCCGGACCGAGTGGGTATGGGGCGCCTTTCGCTTGACCGGAGAGCACCTTAGGACCCTGTTTCACTTGTGGGAGCGACGTGGGCGATCCGACCAGTATTTGGGAACGCTCGTGAATGCTTATCTGGCGGAAGGCGGCAAGGCTTGGGGGATAAAGCGAGGCGATCAATACGTGGACGTTGGTACGTTGCATGGGTACCGGGAAGCCGTCAGATTGCTATCCTCGAGCCAATTGGTGAGCTGCGATGAGGCGAGTCGTTAGCCGGGTCAATGACGGTAAAGGCGACTGATGAGGTGGTCGGTTGGCAGTGAAGCGCGCACTCTTCTTTTCTGTGCCCATCCGGATGATGAAACGATCGGAGCCGCGAGTGTAATGCTACGAGGGCCGGACGTGTTCGTGGTTTATCTGACAGATGGCGCACCTCGCGAGCGAAGGTTTTGGCCGGGCGAGCAGAGATCGCGTTCCGCCTACGCCCGCACCCGGCGCAGGGAAGCGGCGGCGGCCTTGCAAATCGCGGGAATTTCCCCGGAACGCGTGTTTTGTCTTGGAGTTCCAGACCAGGAAGCCATCCTGCAGGCAGGTGCGATCACCGCCAACTTTGCTGAACTTGTACAACTAATTTGTCCCGCGGTTGTTGTCACACATCCGTACGAAGGGGGACACCCTGATCACGATGCAGCGGCGCTGGTGGCTGCGCTGGTGCGAGCGTTACGGCCGAGTCGGTTAAGGCCGGAGCTCATGGAGATGACGTCCTATCATGCAGACCAAGGTGAGCTGCGAACCGGGGAGTTTCTTCCGGGGCATTCGGTACGAGAGCAGGTGGTCCAGCTTACGAGGTCCGAAGTAGAGCAGAAAACGAAGATGTTTGCCGCCCACGAGTCGCAACGGGAAGTATTGCGAGACTTCGGCGTGAGAGAGGAGAGGTTTCGGAGGGCGCCGCGATACGTATTTAGCAACGCACCGCACAGTGGTCAACTGTGGTACGAGCGCTTGGGCATGGCAATGACAGGCGCGATATGGAGGAACTGGGCGCGGAAGGCCATTGCCGAAATGGAGCAGCGGTGCGTCTGACCGTATTGAGCGTGAGTTACTCGCTGGGGCGCGTTTCAGAACGGACAGCGGGAGGGGCCGAGCATATCCTGCTGACCCTGGACCGTCATCTGACGAGCTGCGGGCAAAGATCGCTAGTCATTGCGCCAGGAGGATCGCGCAGTCGCGGTTTACTCTTGCCTACGCCGCCGATCAGCCATCGAATCGATGTCTTTGAGCAACGTCGTGCGCGCGCCAATCACGCAATCGCAATTGAGCGAGCGCTAGCGAGATTTCCGGTGGATGTCATTCACTTGCATGGGGTTGATTTTCTCGGTTACATCCCTGACACCACCGTCCCGGTGGTAGTCACGCTGCACCTTCCGCTGAGCTGGTATCCATCCGCCGCTCTGAATTTGAAACCGCCTTCGGTGTACCTGGTATGTGTCTCACGTTCCCAACGGAGTGCGGTATCG
>QIAI01000132.1 GCA_003224995.1 Acidobacteriota bacterium | reverse complement strand
CAGGGCAGGACTGATTGAGTTGGTTGAACAAGCCAAAAAAACGGGACTGCCAACGACGGGAGAATGGCGGGCAGTGTGGCCTGACGGAAGCGTTCATTGGATTGGCGGGCGCTGGCAGCTCTTCATGAATGAGGCTGGTGAACCTTCACGTGTGGTTGGCGCCAATATAGATGTCACAGAGCGCAAGCTGGCGGAAAATGCCCTTTTGGAGGTGAACCGCACTCTAAAGACGCAGGCAGCATTGTTACAGTCACGGGAGGAACTGTTAAAGATCTTCGTCAAGAACGTGCCAGCAGGGGTAGCCATGTTCGACCGTGACATGCGTTATCTCCAAGTGAGCGACCGCTGGTGTGCAGATTACTCGGTCGATAGTTCACAAGTCCTTGGACGTACGCAGTACGATGTTTTTCCAGACCTTCCCCAGCGCTGGAGGGAGATGCACCGCCGGGGTCTGGAGGGTGAAACGCTGGGCGTCGACGAAGACCGCTGGGATCGTGGAGACGGGACCACTGCTTGGGTTCACTGGGAGATTCGTCCCTGGAGGACAGACAGTGGCGATATAGGTGGCATTCTCATCTTCGCCGAGGACATCACTCACCGCAAGATGATGGAGAATGCTCTCGCAGAAATTAGCCGAAAGCTGATTCAATCGCAGGAACAAGAGCGCACCCGGATAGGGAGAGAGCTTCACGATGACATCAACCAGCGACTCGCCATGCTGGCGATTGAACTCGAGCAACTGCAAGACAATCCTTCCGAACTCCATAAACGTGTGCAAGAGCTCCGACAACACACGATCGAGATTTCGGGCGATGTGCAAGCACTGTCTCACGAGTTGCACTCCTCAAAACTGGAATATCTGGGTGTGGTTGCGGGTATAAGAAGCTGGTGCAAGGAATTTGGCGAGCATCAGGGGATGGAAATCAACTTCAAAACTGACGCAGCCGCTCCTATACCACTTGAAACCGGCTTAACACTCTTCCGAATCCTGCAGGAAGCCCTCCACAATGCAGTCGAGCACAGTGGGGTTGAGAGAGTGGATGTGCAACTGTCGGAGCACTTGAATGAAATTCGTCTCACGATCAGCGATGCAGGTAAAGGGTTTGACGTTGCAGCGGCGAGGCAAGGTAGAGGCTTGGGTCTTGCGAGCATGGAGGAGCGAGTCCGGCTCGTGAACGGAACAATTTCGATTGTATCGAGCCCGATGGGCGGAACCAGCATTCGTATCCGCGTCCCACGCAAGTCAGATCGCAACGCAGAACGAGCGGCTGGATAAGAGCATTTAGGGTGTGGCTGATAGAGTGTGGCTGACACTGCGTTAGCTGGAACAAAGCGGTTGCCTGATTCGCCTACCGCTCTGGAAAGTAGCTGTGCAATCGAACCACTATATTAGGCGGTTCATTCGGAAGCCACCGCTGTAGTTGAATTCGTCGTCCTTCTGCCTACCGAGGATCTTTGTGTTCCTCCCAGACCTTGAGAATCAGGAAGTTCCGCCAGCAGCCTGTCCTGCGGTACGACAAATCCGTGGTCGATGGTGCTCTTCAGTAGATTGAGTTCCTGTTCCAGCGTCAGAGCACGGTGTGCAGGAAGCAGCGGGATCAAGTCCTTTAACATCGCACGCATTCGCCGGGTCACCTGAGTGCTGTGAGCTCCAAACTGACGAATCTCCGTGACCGCGAGCACCACGAAATCTTCCCAGTCTGGAGTGCGGTATACCAGACGAAGATTGCCACTCGAGTCGTGGACCATGCCAGTGTCTAATCGCCTGCGTCCAACTTCCCGCAACAGAATGTAGATTTGATCGAGGGCAAGCACGGCTGTGGTGGGATCGTTGATTGCCGGCGATAGCGCTTTGGAGGCAATATCAACAATGACTCGAAAAGCAAACGCGGGATCCTGCTGTAAGGTACGCTCGCGCTCCAGCGCAATGTGCTCGAAGAGTTCCTCGTCAAAAGCAACGGAATCATTCGCGTACAGTCTAAACACTTCATCATGCTTCGTTACGAAGTCACCGACTTGCGGGACAAGTTCGATCGTGCACGCGTGTCGGATCGCGATATCTGTCAATCCCACAATGTCAAACGCCTGAACGACGCCGGGATTACCAGCGTGATGGATCACCCGGCGAGGCAACTGCAAAGACGGTTCTTCAGCCACTTGCTCGTCCCTGTCCTGCTCCCCAACCCTATGTGGATAGATGGCTCTGATCACTTGCAGTCCTTCTGCAGCTATGTCAGCCATTACAGTTGCGGGACGAAGGTGCTTACTCACTTGCTCGACTACAAACAAGAAGACGCAAATACTGATTACCGTCAGGACGATTACCATCGCCGTCGCTAACTGCCCGAGATTGCCTTCCGTGCCCCGCGCCACCACCGCCATGCTGTAAATGAGATTGAACACAAAGAGCCCGAGCGACGCCTTAAGCGTTCGGGAGCGGAAAGGCCGGGAGATGATTCGTGGTGATAGGCTGCTGCTCGCAATCTGCACCGTCAGCAGTAGAACTGAGAAGAAGAAGACTACAAACGAAAACATAGCTGACGCAACAATGCCCGCCAGCGCCCGGGCTCCGTCAGGAGTGTAGCGAAAGAATTGAAAGTCAAGGCTCCTATCCAGGAGTCGCAAAATCGGAACAGAGAGGAAGGCGGCAAGTGTTGAAAATGCAGGGACTACCCACAGGGAGGACTCGAGAAAATTCGCCAGATGCTTTCGAAAAGCCCATGACATGGAGATTGGTCGCCTAAACCACACCTAGGCCTTCGCAGGGGTTCCGACATTCCGGACGCCTGGCTTGCGAAAAATGATTCTGTCCGACTCACTGTTGGGGCGCACCTGACATAAATGACAGTCCCGTAACGCACGGGCTGTGCTGCATGGGCTTGGCTCAATCACTCACAAACGCTGGGCAGGAGTGAACTATCGAGGTAGGACTGCTGGTCCCGTCCGACATCGGGGGTGAGTGCATTATCCGATTCTTCGGAACCATTGTTGATAACATTATTTGCTGGCGCGTGCGCTCGGGAATCACGAAGCATATCGGCTGGCATACATTCCGACACACGTACACGACTTTGCTGCACGCAAATGGCGAAGATGTGAAGGTTTTACAGGAACTGCTGCGCCGCGGCTCGGCGAAGATCGCCATGGACGTCTATGCCCAGGCCGTGACTGCACGATGGCAGGCCGATGGCCAGCACTCTCTTAAGTCAAAAAACGAGACTCCGAAGA
>QIAI01000131.1:4703-7394 GCA_003224995.1 Acidobacteriota bacterium | reverse complement strand
CCCCGCAACCTCGCACTCTGTTTTCGTAAAAAATTCAGCTCTCGCGCTAGGCGCCACGCCTGAGGATGGTGTCGGCTCCGCTGGGTATGCGGACTCGATTCTGGTTACCGCGCGAGCGTTGCACAATTGGGATCGCTTCGCGCTGAGCCTCCCCCACATCCACCGCGGTAACACCTAGCAGACGTGTGTCTGCTTCCCCCGAGGAGGGCCCAAGTGAATCGCACAAAATGTATGACGCTGGTAGTGTCTCTAGCTCTTTTCTTCCCGTTCAGCGCTTCCAGACTCCGCGCGCAATCCGATCCCGGTCCCCGCGCTGGCAGCGCCAACGCCGGCAACTTCTATCCCACGCTCAACCCTGCCGAACAATCCATGTTTACCCAAGGCATGCAGGCCTTCATGGAAGTGGATTCGGTTTCCGGCGCGATGACCAACGAAGGCGGTACCGGCCTCGGCCCATCTTTCAACGGCAACAGTTGCGCCCAGTGTCATGCCCAGCCCACCATGGGTGGCAGCAGTCCCGGACTCAAGAGCCCGCAAAATCCCCTCCCCAATCCACAGGTTGCGCTGGCTACTCTCGATGGCGCCAGCAATCACCTGCCCCCGTTCATTACGGCCGACGGGCCCGTGCGCGAAGCGCGCTTCGTCGTGACTGTTACGCAGCAAGGATCCTTCCCCGACGGCGGAGTTCACGGCCTGTTCACCATTGCTGGTCGCAGTGATGCCACCGGATGCAACCTTGCTCAGCCTGACTTCGCCCGCGAACTCGGACGCAACAACGTGATCTTCCGCATTCCCACACCCATCTTCGGACTCGGCCTGGTGGAAGCCACTCCGGATGCCGCTCTCCGCGTCAATCTCGCCGCCAATGCCGCTCGCAAAGCCTTTCTCGGGATTCGCGGGTCCTTCAATACCAGCGGCAATGACGGCACCATCACCCGTTTCGGATGGAAAGCTCAGAACAAATCCTTGCTGGTTTTCTCCGGCGAGGCTTACAACGTCGAACAGGGCGTCTCTAACGAAGTCTTCCCCTCTGAGCGCGCTGCCGATCCGGGCTGCGCCTTCAACCCTTCGCCGGAAGACTTTCCCCACATTGACACGGGGGAAGCAAATGCCGACGTCCAGGCGTTCGCCAACTTCGCTCGCCTCTCCGCCCCGCCAACGCCGGCCACTCCGACTCCTTCCAGCACCAACGGTGCCGGCCTCTTCGATAAGGTGGGATGTAGTCTCTGTCACTCTCCTGCGTTAACCACCGGACCGTCGCGCTACACCGGGATGTCGAACGTCACCTACAATCCTTACTCCGACTTCGCGCTGCATCACATGGGATTTGGTCTGGCCGACCGCGTCACACAAGGGGCAGCTGGTGCGGACCAGTTCCGCACTGCCCCCCTGTGGGGACTGGGCCAGCGCCTCTTCTTCCTGCACGACGGTCGCACCGCCGACCTGCTGCAAGCTATCCGCGCACACGATGCACGAGGCTCGGAAGCCAGCGGAGTCGTCCACCAATTCAATCGCCTCTCGCCCAGTGATATTCAGGACCTGCTGAACTTCCTGCGCTCGTTGTAAGTTTTCGTGGAGCCACGGGCGTCCTCGCCCGTCGAGTTCGAGAAGAAGGAAATTTAAGAAGGAAATGGAGGAGAGAACAAGAGAGAGAACTCAGATCAGAAAGCCGCGTCTTTTGGCTGTCCCACCCAAGCCCAGCTTGGGTGGGAATTTTTATTCAACTTCGAATTTTGGGTACGTGCCACAATCTCTCGTACAGGCTCGACGGGCGGGGACGCCCGTCGCTCCACCGGATTCGCTCGAAATTCAAAATCTGAAAGTCGGAACTTACACCTCAATCGCCTGCTCGGTGGTTACCGGCAATCCGGCCGCCGACCATGCATCCAACCCGCCGACCACATTCGCGATGTTTTTAAACCCAGCACGCTCGAGGACGCTGCAAGCAATCGCGCTGCGATACCCGCTTTTGCAATGCACCGCAATCAAGGCTGCCCGATCTACCGCCTTCGCATATCCCGACTTCCCGTTCTCATCGGCGCGTATCCAATCTCCCTGAGAGTGCTCCAGCGCCTTGGACAACGTATCCAGCGGAGCCCACTTTGCCTCTTTGATATGGAATCTGCCGCATCTCCGCCACCGGCAAACCTGCTGACTTCCATGCCGCCATCCCGCCCGCCAGATACCCGCGCTCCAACTCGATCCCCACGCGCGCTAGCCGCAACCGCGCCTCCGCAAGCTGCTCGCTCGTCTCCGCAATCAACACTGGCCGCGACGACAATCCCAGCACCGCCCCAGCCCAGGACGCGAACTGTCCCGACAAGCCGATGTTGATCGAGCCCGGCACGTGCCCCGCCGCGAACACCTCTGCCGGACGAACATCCAGCGCGGTCACGCCCGCCGCCATCATCTCCTGTAACTCGGCCGGTGCGATTGCCTGTAACTCCGGCAAGTCTGACAGCGCCGCCGCGCCTTCGCGATTAATCTCCGCGTCCTGCAGGAAGTACTCCGGCCGCACCGGCATCTTCGACGTCAACTCCCGGACGAACTCGTCGCGACTCCCGATCTGCAGCGCCGCATTGGTCAGCCGCTCGGTGGCAATCGTGGAGGAGCGCTCGGCGCGCATATTCCGCCCGCACAGCGACCCCGCGCCATGCGCCGGATACACCAGCGTCTCATCGGGAAGCTTCA
>QIAI01000131.1:0-4587 GCA_003224995.1 Acidobacteriota bacterium | reverse complement strand
GCAAATGCTTTCAGGAGTATGCCCCGGCGTGGCCAACACCTCGATCCGCATCGTGCCCACGTCGATCCGGAAGCCATCGCCCACTTCCACCCGCTGAAAGCGCGCTCCGCCATGCTGCCCGATGTACACCGTCGCTCCCGTACGCTCCGCCAGTTCGCGATGCCCGGATACAAAATCGGCGTGCAGATGGGTTTCAAAAATGTGCCGGATGCGCACGCCCTGCTCCTCCGCCGCCTTGAGATAAATCTCGACATCACGCTGCGGATCGACCACCACCGCTTCTCCCTCGGAAGCCAGCATGTACGAAGCATGCGCCAGACAGCCCAGGTAAAACTGCTCAAAGTACATGGGAATCCCCCGCGACGGTCGTATCGTAGTACGGTTGGGAACTCCTCACAAGATCCCAAGAGGGACGGCGCAGTGGAATCCGACGTTTCGAAAAGCGCGAAACGTGGGGCACATGGCATCCGTATTTTGGCCGCAAATCGTGACCCAGAAGTCTCTTCCGCCCAACCAGGTAATTGCCCTTTTTACACCTTGATCTACAGCCGCTTGCAAGATACATTCAGGCTCGAGGGTGGCCCATGGACTTCCGACTGCGCTTGCTTCTCTGGATTCCGCTTTTCGCCTATGAAGGTTTTCTGCTATCGGGCGGGAGCAGCTCCTCGACGGGACAGATAGCCACGTTGAGTTTTCTGGGGGCGAGCATGGGTTTCCTGCTGGCGAGCCTGTTTACCATTCGGCAAACTCGACGGCAGAAACTCCGGTTGCGTCCCTAAGCCAGACGGGTGTCGAAAGACATTGAGCGCCACCCGGTTCGCGATTGTGAAACGTGATCGCCTACCTCGCGATCGGAACAACCTTCAGTCGACATTCACCTGGTCGTAAGGGTGCTCGTCTGCGACAAGGAAAGCCTCGCGACTCTCTAGTTTTCCGCTTTCTTTTTTAAGCCGCGAGCAACTTCTGGAGCGACCCTGTGGTATTTCTCTCAATTTTCTGTCCCCGCTTGCTCATAGTCTATTAACTTGATAGACTTCATATGAATTGAAGGGGCTCTTTATGACTCAGCTTTCGCACAACCTCACTGGACGCGTCTACTCTCTTCTGCTCGCTCCCTTCAATGCGCACGTGGTGGTGCAGGTGGGCGACATCTTCCTGGAAACCTTCATTCCCCGGAGCGAGGCGGAGAAGCTTCGCGTGGGCTTCGAGGTGATTGCCTCGCCCTCCGAAAATGGAACTACCATTCGCGCCCTGTGAGGTGAAGGCATGAAGGAAAGCAGCACTTCGCGGACGCTGTGGCAGATCCTGGCAGAAGTTTCCGAAGAAGAGGACCCCGTCCGCATGGGAGAACTGGTGAAGGAACTAACGACCTTGCTGGAGGCGGAGAAGGCGTCCGGCAAAGATGAGGCACGGTAGCCAAGTGGTAAGGCATGGGTCTGCAAAACCCTGAGCGGCGGTTCGATTCCGCCCCGTGCCTCCAATTTCCTGCCCGGGCGAAGGTCGTGCGTGCACGGCGCTTCGATGCCCCGAGCCCAATGCAAAGACGCGCCCTGTTGACCCCTCCAAGATATCCAGATCGCAATACCCTCCTCTTTTTCTTATTCTCTTGACAGGCCCTGGGGGTGGTACTAGCATCCGACGCACTGGGGTGTCTCCTCTCTCCTCGAAGCACGGGCCATTTCTTTTCTGTTCACGGCGTCGAAAACATTTTCGTCCGACGAGTCTACGTACGTAAGCTCGCCCCTCCAGACCCGCCGGCCCAACGCTGCACGCCTGCGTGCAAAGGGGCCTTATGCAACACACGATCTTCGCCCATCTGTCGCAAAAGAAATCTCGTCTCCGTCTAATCGTTCTGGTCAGCCTGTTTCTCGCTGCGTCCAATTGTCTGTCGCTGGCGGCGACCCCAGTGCCTGATCCAGTGCTCGAGTGGAACGCGATCATGAACGACACCATCCTCGCGGCAAAGACCAGCCCGCTGGTCAGTGCGCGAAATACCGCACTGGTCGCGGCGTCTGTCTTCGATGCCGTGAATGGCATTCGGCCACGTTACGAGGCGCTCCATGTCAGCCCGGCGGCGCCGCGATCTGCATCGCAACGTGCCGCTGCCGTTCAGGCAGCCTATGCCATCCTGATCAACCTCTATCCGCTCCAAAGCGGAGCCCTTACGACACGACATGACGCTTCGATCGCGAGCATTAGCGCGGTCGAACGCGCAGCATCGGTGCAGGCGGGAATTGCATGGGGACAAGCCGTCGCCGACGCCATCTGGGCCTTGCGGTTAAGCGACGGCTTCGCGCCGCCGCCTCCACCGTTCACCGGCGCTCTCGGGATTGTTGGCCTTCCTGCCGCCGTGGGTGTTTGGCGGCCAAGCCTGCCGGGGGGCGCCTACGGCGCAGGCCCGCAATTCGCCTCTATGACGCCGTGGGTGCTGCTGCGGCCGTCACAGTTCAGGCTGCCGCCGCCAAACGCTCTCACCAGCGCCGAGTACGCAACCGACTACAACGAAATCAAGGCAATGGGCCCTTTCACCGGGTCTGGCCGCTCGGCCGACCAATCGGAGCTCGCGCTGTTTTGGGCGGGCAATACTCCGCTCTACTGGAACCGCATTGCGGCCCAAGTTTCGACGGCACAAGGTCTGCGCCTCTCCCAGAACGCTCACCTGTTTGCGCTGTTGAACATCGCCATGGCCGATGCGGCCATCGCCTGCTGGGACGCCAAGTACCGCTACGTCTTCTGGCGGCCCATCACCGCCATTCAGGCGGGCGACACCGACAACAATCCTGCCACCGATCCTGACCCGAACTGGACCCCGTGGCTGGACTTCTATGCCACGGGTACGCCGGCTCATCCCGAGTATCCCTCGGGCCACTCGACGGTGAGCGGATCGGCGGCGTTCGTCCTGGCGTCGGTGTTTGGCGACGCGACCTCGTTTACCGTCACCTCGGACGCTCGGCCCGGAACGCGCTCGTTTCCGAGTTTCTCCGCTACGGTCGCGGAAATCGCCGATGCCCGCGTCTTCGGCGGCATCCACTTCCGAGTCTCGTGCGTGCGCGGGAATTTGCTCGGACAAGCCGTCGCCGATTATGTTTCTAGCCACGCGATGCGCCCCTTGCACGGCGACTAAGAAACAATGGACGTGCCGCCGACGCAGGGTGGTTGAGCCGTTCGTTGGTGCATCGGTGAAACGAGGGGCGTCCCCGCCATTCGGGGTACCGCCCACGTTCGCGCTTTCCGAAACGTGGGTTCCCAGGACTCTTCACGTCCTTGCGTCATTACGTACCGCGGCAAATCACAATCTGCTTGGGCTCGCCGCTCGCGAAAGCCTTGCGCTCGAAATTTCCAAACTTCTCGACGATCTCGAAGCCCTGCGAGCGCACCAGCAGATCGAGTTCTTGCGGAAAGAAGCAGCGCATATTCAACTCCTCCTGGCGGAAATCGCGCTCTTCCCCATTCGCGCCGCGGCGCGTGAAGTAGCACTGGATGTGAGCCACTTGCGACGCGTCGTCATAGAGAACGCTGTGCTCAAAGACGATGGTGCCTTTGCGATCCGGATCCTGATAGTCGCGCTCGTGCTTGCGCTCCTCAGGCTGGCGCGCCAGCAGCGACAGCTTCGGATTGAACACGTCGAACACAAAGCGTCCGCCGGTGGCGAGATGCTGAAGCACGTTGGAAAACAGAGAGGCCAGAGACGCGTATTCGTGCAGATGCTGCATGGAGTTGAACCCCATGAAGATGAGTGCAAACTTGCGTCCCAGGGCAAAGCTGCGGCAGTCGCCCTCGACGAAGGTAATCGCAACCTCCGCCTGCTTGGCCTTCGTGCGCGCATGCGCCAGCATTGAGGGAGACACGTCGAGGCCCACGATTTCGACTCCGCTCTGCGCGATGGGAATGGCGAGACGGCCTGTGCCGCACGCCAGCTCCAGCACCGGACCCATGGCGTGCTGCGCCTCTTCGATATAGAAGGGGATGTCGGCGATGATGTCGCGGTTCATCGCATCGTAGTGTCTGCCATCGCGGTATAGCGGAATGGATTCGGTCATGGTCGGGTCTCGGGTGTCAGGTCTCAGGTCTCTGGTCAGCTTTCAGATGTGAGTTTTTAAGCTGCTCTCCGATTCGCTGGGACTAGCTTTCGCTCACCTTCTCTTTGAATGCGTTCTCAGCAGCGTCGCTGGAGATCGCGATTTCCCGTGTGTCGGGCACGGCGAGGCGTCCCCAGATCAGCTTCTTCCATACTCCGGCCTGCTGGTCGTCGCGCGGCTTGGCGTGGCACAGGAACAAAACATCGCGCAGCTTGATCGGTCCGGCGTCCTCGTAGCTCGAGAGCTGCCGTTCGTCGAACTTCGGGAACGCAGCCGCGAGCCCTCGCTTCACCTGGCTGGAGAGTGGCACGCGCCCGTCTTGCCAATAGAGCGCAACAAACTCGCAGAGATCCGCGGGCCGCTGGATGATGCGTTCCAGAGTCTCAGCCACCACACGGCGATGCGTCCTTAAACGCGCCATTTCGCGGAGCAGGAGCAACGACGCATGACGAAGGTGGCTGTGCTCACATGCCTCGATGGCCAATGCGGCAACGCATTCAGGCGTGAA
>QIAI01000130.1 GCA_003224995.1 Acidobacteriota bacterium | reverse complement strand
CATACGGGAAGGGACGAAACGCGGGATCCTCAGATCAATTCCTGAACCCAGAAAAAACCGCACCACTCATCCGTGGTATTAAGCGCAACTGCAGTGTAGCACACTTGGTGCAATCGCAAAAACCGATGGTAACCACCTTCTCACTCGGTGCCCACCACGCTACCCACGCGCAACGGCATGTTGTCCCGGCCGCGATGCAGGTCTTCCAGCAATTCCAGATCGGCATGCACATCACTCGCCGCTACCCTGGCGCTGCTTCTACGAAGAAGTTCTTCCCGCAGGCGAGCCAGCAACAGGCGCTGCGCAAATTCCTGGGACTCCCGCCCACGCACGATATTGTCCCGCGAAAGACCCAATTCCACCGGATTCTCGCCCATATGCAGGAGGAGCAGAGGACGTCCCGCTGCATCCAGTTGCGGTTCCGCGCTCGCCTCCAGCCTCGGCCACTTCGTTTCGTCGACTCCGCTGTCTTCGCTGATGCTGCGCGCCAGCCGTTCCAGACGATCCTGATATTCGCGCCTTTGTTGCCCGTTCAGGGGAGCTTCCAGGTCGCGCCGCGCATCGAACACCAACGCATGCTTGCCCGGATCGAATCCGCTTGATCCCGTGAAATAGGCCGCCGCGAAACAGGCTACCACCGCCGGGTGCCAGACCAGCAGCGGCGCCATATACTTCTTCGCCTTGAACGCGGATTCCACTACTCCGCGAACCGGCCTGCTACGCCTCATCGTGCCCGGCACTTGCGGAATCACGAAATGCGCTGACTCCAATTCCGGATGGTGTTTGCTGAAACGCATCAGGCACTTCGCGATCTGCTTGGGCGTCGTCACGCCGAAATCGCCAATGATGCCGCGGTGCAATGCTCCCGGATAATAAAAATTGATAATGCCCTTCACGAAATCGGCACAATTCTTCGACAGCAACTTGTACATGCCCACATTCTGGCGGGCATTCAAATTCCGGATCAGGTCGTCATCCTTCTTCTCGCTGGTTTCGATCTCGAAAGCGTAGCTGGTGCGATCGTAAGAAGAGCCGACCAATTGAACCCATGGGCCCTCCGGAACTCCGCCCTCGGCTGTATCCGGAACAAATTTTTCGAAATGCTTCCGGCGATACTGATCGCGCAGAAAGGAAGTCAGCTTCGGGTCTGCGTACAGTGGAACCTGCTCGGGAAGGTCTACCGCATACAAGTACGGAACGAGCGGAATCGCAAACCAGTCATAGCCGGCAATCCCATGATAGCGGCTGATGACGACCCCCTGCTCTCCGGGTTCGCAGCGCCGCAGCTGAAATGGCGTGTCCGCGCACACCCGGTTGAGATAAACCGCAACGTGACCGGTGCCCGCAAAGGTGCCATCCACACTGTAGGGTTCTTCGAGAAGCAGCGTCGCGCTCGCATGGGCCTGCACGCTGCTCCAGCCGAGGAGCAAAAACACCACTGCACTGAATAAACGACGGCCCATGTAAATCTAAACCAACTCCTGATCGGAAAGTTTCGCGGCCCTGGAAGGCTGGAGAAGAATCCTTCCCCAACCCCTGTGGATTGTTAGAGTTTGCCGCCCGGTGGCGATTTCAGCAAGGTAACGGAAGGGTTACATTTCACCCTTGTCCTTCAGGTTACCCTTCCTACATCTTGACCGCCATCATCGTCCTGACTTTGAACACGCACGGCATTCCACAGGCCTCGGAGCCGGCCTTATACCTCGACTCAGGTGGGGGAAGGAAACAGTGGTGAGGGAAGGCGCGCTGATTCGCTTAACGAACCAGCCACTCGGTCAATTGGTGCATGCGGCTGAGCGCCACACTGTACGTCATGACCATACAAAGGATACCGCCCCCGAGTGCCGGCGCCAAGTACCAGGGCAGTAAACGACGGCCTGAAAGCACGCGCGATTCATCCCAGGTCAGCAGCCGTGCGATGCGCGCGTTCAAGCTGGAGCTTAGAGATGGAACCAGCCCCGTGGTGAGCACTGCGGATTGAACCGGAGCGAAACGGGAAAGCTTGATCAAGGCGCTTGCGAGGTCCAGCGCCTCGCGCGGACTACCGACAGCGGCATCGTCGGCAGCCATCTCCGATGCTTCCGACCACGCCGACTCCAGCTTGTCTCATGCTTGAGCGCGGCCTCGAGCTCGGACGAACTCAGTACAGTAGCGGCCGCATCCGAAAGCAGCACTCGCGGCTCGCGGACTCCTGCTACGGTGAGCGCCGGGGAAGATGGCTGAATCCGATAGAGCGGCACGGAACCGCACCCTGAACTGCTCCGAGCACCGCGCAACCAGCCGCTCACCGTGCGCGAGGTTCTCACCTGCGCCGCGATAGCATTCCCAAATCCAATTCCAAATAACAGCAGGCAGACGGCCCCCAACGTCAACGGTATCTCACCGACGGGTTCAGCCACCACCCTTGGTTCGAGCAGAACAAAAGACGGCACAACGAAAATCACTGTGATCACGGCTGCCACGACGAATGGCAGTCCACGCATCGCAAACAGAAGCTCTGCCACATGCCGCGCAGACCATCGCGACGCCGTCCGGCGCACGCGCGACCATGCGCCCATCACCATGGCGGATGACGCGCTATACAGCAACAGGAAGAAGGCCAGGGATACTCCCAGGCAGCGCACCACGAACATTAGCGTTTCTCCGGATCCTGCAATTCCCGTCGCTTGTTCTCCACCAATTGCTGCAGTTCATCGAGCAGTTCGATATCGTGTTGCGTCACCGCCTCCACCAGGTAAGAGAGCGGCAAGGAGGAAGTCGATCCGGAAGCCAGCAATTGTTCAATAGCCTCCCCGGCCGCCGCACGTTGCAATTCTTCCCGCGTAACCCGGGGTGAGTAGCGAAACGCGCGCCCTTCCGCGGCTCGATCCAGTAAATGCTTTTTGTATAAACGGTCGAGCGTGGTCATCACGGTGGTGTACGCGATCTTCCAATCGCCGTCGGCAATCAACTCGCGCACGGTTACGTTCCCCCGCGCCCATACCGCTTCGAGCAGTCGCTGCTCCAGCGGACCAAGTTGATGGAAGGATGGCTGGCCAGAACGAAAAAAACGGTTCACAACGCCCCCACGACAACCGCAGAATTTTATCGCAACTTGCACCCGAAAACTCTGGGGATCGAGCCACCCCAGCGTGCTTTTGGAAAGAAAAAAGGCCGCCGAGAGCCAAACCGGCCGGCCTTCTTAAACGGACCCTCGTGGACCTCGACGAAATTAACAAACCGGCCCCTCTACTACCACCGCCGTAAATGGCGAACCAACTGGCTCTGGTTCGAAAAAGCGCAGAACCTGTGCATTCCTTTGCAGCTTTGTGTTGCCTGTACTGCAGTTGCAATCTACCCTTCTGCCGGAGACAATCGCTCCATGGGAAATACCACCGAAACCGGCAACCCTTTTCGTCCCGGGACCATGGTGGTGACCACCCTGTCCAATCCGCGCGAGAAGTTCTGGGGCGCGATTCTTTCGCTGAACGCAGAAGGTCTCAGCCTGCGTGGCATCGAGCTTGCATCCTTTGAGGATCTGGTCGCGATGGTCAAAGATGGCGAAGCTTTCTCGCTAGGCGTAGTCTTCTTTCCCATGCACCGTGTGGAGCGCATGGAACTCGATCTGCCTGATGGAAATATTCCCTCCCTGTCGCAACGCTTCACCGCCAAGACTGGTCTTGACCCCGTGACCCTGCTGCGAGCGGATGCCTTTCAGCCGGGTAAGGAGCGCGCATGAAGCTCTCGCAACTGCTGAGTGCGCCCAACCAACTCACCCTGCTGCGCATGCTGTTCCTGCCTTTCATTGTGATGAGCCTCGTCGACCAGCACTACACAACCGCCCTGATTCTGTTTGTTCTTGCGGGCATCAGCGATGGGCTGGATGGCCTGCTGGCGCGCCGCCTTCACCAGCAAACCATGCTGGGGCAATACCTGGATCCCATCGCGGACAAACTGCTGCTCAGCACTTTATTTCTGGTGCTCTCCATCCTTCATAAGATTCCGTGGAAATATACCGTCATGGTTTTCAGCCGGGACATTGCCATCCTGGTGACCAGCGCCGTGCTCTACACCATCTCTGGCTTGCGCAATTTCAGTCCCAGCATTTTTGGAAAAGCCAACACCTGCGCCCAGATCGCAGCTGTCTTTTTCGTGATGTTGTTCCAGATCTTTTCCTCCCGCGAAATCTGGGTGATTCGCACCGTCCTGCTCTGGGCCACGTTCGCCTTTACCGCCATTTCGTGGGTGCACTATACGTTTCTGGTGCAGACACGCCTGAAGGGTCCACAAGCCACCGGCAACCGCAGTGGACCAAGCAAGCAGGTTGCCTAGAAGTTGCCAAGAATTCCCGACTGATCTTTTGTTAGGTAACGGCTCAGCTTTACGCGCAGCCCACACATGGGTCGCTCGTCTGACGCTTCATTTCGTGGTCGGAATTGTGCCCGGAAACGTCACCCAGCAATGCCGTGCCGACTCCGACCAGCAAGGCCGGCCATAGCAATCCGATCAATCCGTCTGTAACCTGGTGTAGATTCAGCGAGGCTGCCAGCATGATGGAGGACACGATTTCCAACTTTGCGGAGGCCGTCTGCCCGAGTACGGTGCCCAACCGGCCAGCCACATCCACCAGGTGGCCAAAAAGAAAGAACAGTCCCGGCCCCGCCAGTGCCAATCCGGCGACTGTCTTAATCCTTTCCCATTGAGTCTTTTGACGTTTCATTTTCGTCCTCCCGGCTCCGTTTTCTCGTGCTGTACTAGTACGTCGGTTGCCGGGCCTTCAGATCGACATGGAGACGAAAAAAATTCGCCGCGACAGGCGAACCCCTCCCGTTGATCGCCTCTCATTTACAATCGCCGCCTCAGGAGGGTTCGATGCGTCCACTCGCCGTCTTCCTCTCAGTCGTATCTCTGCTAGCCGCTCTGTCGGCCCAGCAGCCAGCCGCGTTATCAAAGGAAGTTCAAAAGTACGTCGGCGTGCAAGCACCAAAAGTGATCCTCACGCATGTGCGCATCGTGGACGGTACTGGGCGTGCCGCGTTGGAGGACCAGAACCTCGTGATGGAAGGCGGCAAAATTTCCGCGATTCAGCCCGGGGCGGACGTTGCGGCCTCGAAGGACATCGCGGTTCTCGCGCTCAAGGGCTATACCGTCATGCCGGGAATCGTTGGCATGCACAACCATCTTTTTTATGTCGCCCGGCCGAACCTCGATAGCCAGCATCACGGCGAAGAACCCTTGCTGGTGCCGCAAATGACTTTTTCTGCTCCTCGACTGTATCT
>QIAI01000129.1:3924-5156 GCA_003224995.1 Acidobacteriota bacterium | reverse complement strand
CACTGTTGGTATCCCAGGGAAAATAGCGGCGGCAAGGGCGTCCGGCCCACCAGTTGCGTAAAGTCGCTGACCACTCGCTTGGGATCGGGACCGTAAAAGAAGTAATAGTTCAGCTCGCCTGCCTCCGCGCCAAACGAATAAGCATCCCAGAATTGTTTTCCAAAGTCGAAGCTGCTGCGATACGTGTCATCGAGAAAGATTCCGTAAGCACTGCCTTTATTCATTCCAATGAAGAAGGGAATGGATTTGTAAATGGGATCGGTCGACTCCTGATATCCAATGTCTGTGTTCCAGGTAGTGAACGCCAGATCGCGACGGTCGAGCGGGCCGGTCTTATCGCCCAAGCCGAAATAATGTTCCTCCAAGGGCATCGACTTCCATACCTGAAAGGCCGAGCCGTCGAAAGATACTGGATAGCGCGGGTGGTCTTCTGAGATCACCTGCCCATGAGGATCGAGGAAGGCGACGCGCATCGGCGATTTCTCGATTCTTACTTGCAGGTCACCCGTACCCACAACCACCGCATTGGTGGAGTCCTCGATCTGGATTTTGGGAGATTCGGGGAATGCGCCGGGCAGTACCGCGAAGGACTGATCGGGAGCGAAGTTTCCCTCGGCTGAATACCGCAGCCGGACAACGTTTGGAGCGAGTACCGTTATGCGGACGCGAGTCTTGGCCGCGCTCAACTCAACCCCATTCGCAAGCTTCTCGACCGCAGTGACCTCGCCCAGAGGTCGCCATTGGGATTGTCCATAGACAATGCAGGAACAGAGAACGACGAGAGAGAATAATGGAGTCGAAAGTCTCATTTTGATTTTCATGGACGCGTCGAAAATCATAACCTGCGAACAAGGAAATCAGGGGAGAAAGTAGTGACAAAATTCGTCGACTGGAACTATTTCAGAACCAGCGAAAAGCGGTGAAGAAGATTTGCCCGCGACATCAGTGAGATTTTGAATAGGATTGCAGCGCGCCGCATGCCGCCGGTTCGGCATGGACTGCTACGTCGGACGGGCACATCTATGACGAAAGCGTTTGCTCAGCCGCTTCACGCGATCACGTAAATACCAAGTTGACAGTTCCCGCCTCACCCCATACTGTGTCCATCGGCTGCTTGCACTAAATCGCTGGAAAATCGTTCCCGCAACACCCATCGAAATCTCGAAACGGAGGCGGATCGAGTCTCATGAACGCAACCGCAGCGACTGCCCATCGTGCCCTGGCCCCACTCG
>QIAI01000129.1:3349-3909 GCA_003224995.1 Acidobacteriota bacterium | reverse complement strand
GTTTTGCATCGGACTCTACTTCGCTCGCAAAGAGCGCACCTCCACCGATTATTTCCTGGCGGGCCGCGACGTCGGATGGTTCTTCATCGGCGCGTCGTTATTTGTCTCCAACATTTCGACCGAACATTTCATCGGGCTTTCTGGAACTGGCGTCTCCTCCGGCCTCGCGGTCGGCCATTTCGAATGGCTGGCCTGCATCATGCTTCTTATCTTGGGATGGGTGTTCGTGCCCTTTTACCTGCGCACGAATGTCTTCACCATGCCGGAATTTCTCGAGCGGCGTTTTAACCGGCAATGCGCGGTTTACCTGGCGGCCATCTCGATCATCGCTTACATTTTCACCAAGATTTCGGTGCAGCTCTATGCTGCCAGCGTCGTGCTGGAGCGCATCGCGGGCTGGTCGCTGGTGAAAACCGCGATCATCCTCGTCATCGCCACGGGCATTTACACCATCGCCGGAGGACTGGCGGCGGTCATCTATACCGACACGGTGCAAACTCTCATCCTGATCACGGGTGCCGTGGCGCTCACCGTGATCGGTCTTCACCGGGTTGGCGGCA
>QIAI01000129.1:0-3338 GCA_003224995.1 Acidobacteriota bacterium | reverse complement strand
GCGCTCCCATTCTCGGTATCTGGTACTGGTGCACCGACCAGGTGATCGTGCAGCGCGTGCTCTCCGCTAGGGACGAAGGCCACGCGAAGGCGGGCACGATTTTTGCGGGCTTCCTCAAGATCCTTCCGGTCTTCATGCTGGTCCTGCCCGGCATCATTGCCTATGCCCTTTTCCGCGATCAGTTGGCCGGAAAACCTGATTATGCGTATCCGACGCTGGTTCTGAATCTGCTTCCTACTGGACTCGTCGGTCTGGTAATGGCGGCGCTGCTGGCCGCCGTAATGGGCGCGATGAGTTCGGTGTTCAACTCTGCATCGACCCTGGTCACCCTCGACTTCTACAAAAAACTTCGGCCGAATGCCTCAGAAGCTCAGCTGGTCAACTTCGGACGAGTTGCCACCGGCTTTATGGTCGTATTGGGATTGATGTGGGTGCCATTCATCCACCTGATCAGCAGCCAGCTTTATATTTACCTGCAAAGCGTGCAGGCTTACATCAGCCCGCCCATTGCTTCGTGTTTCGTGCTCGGAATTCTGTGGACACGGCTGAACGGCCAGGGAGCAATCTCGTCGTTGCTCAGCGGGTTCGTTCTGGGAGCAGTGCGTTTCGTTGCCGAACTGATGGCTGCGCAAGGCACCCAGTTCACCGGAATCATGGAGTGGCTGGTCAAGATGAACTTTCTTCACTACGCCATTTTCATGTTCGTCGTGTGCTCGCTGGTTCTGGTGGGAGTGAGCCTGATGACCCCTGCTCCCGATCGCCGCAAGCTGGCTGGGCTCACCTTCGCCACGGTCGACGACAAACTGGAAATTACTCCCGTGAACGCGCGCAAGCCCGCACACGAGACCCCGACCGAACACCGCATCAATGTGATATTCAGCCTGGCCCTGCTGGCGACGGTGATTGGTTTGTGGATTTACTTTCGCTGAGCCGCAGTCCTCATTTGCGTAGGAGATTGTGGCAGGATCGCATGACGGAGAAACGGGTGCGCTCAGTTCATCTGCCAGATTCGGAAATTCAGGTACGAGGCAAAACCTACCCAGGCGATGTAGGGAATGAGCAGCCATGCGGCCAATAATGAGAGAGGGAGAAATGCCACGGCGGTGGCGATGAGTATCATCCATAGCAGCAGAATTTCTGCGAAAGCGGGCCCAATCTTGCGGAGTCCGAAGAAAAGCACGGACCAGAGCGCGTTTAGCACCAGCTGAACGCCGAACAAGGTTAACGCGAAGCGCGGAGCTCCGGAGTCGGAGCCGCGCCAGACCAGCCATGCGCTGATGGCCATCATCAGGTAAAGCGCGATCCACACTGGACCGAAAAGCCAGTCGGGAGGCGTCCACTGGGGCCGCTGCAGTTGTGGATACCAGGTTTTAACCGATGAATTGGTGGCCAGCGCTCCCACCCCGGCCGCGAGAAAACACACGGCCACGAAGGGTATCAGCGAGAGCCATGATCCGCGGTCGAACATCCCGCATCCCCTTTGGACCGTTCACGGCAGCATCACCATCACAGCTTCGCATGGAGTTTTCCGATGCGCCGATCGCTCTGCTGTACGGTGAATCGAAATAAAGCGAGTGCCGGAATCCGCGCGAAAAATCACCGCTGCCTATTTCAAATCAAGGTCCTATTTACAAGGTACATGACGCGATTGCAATCCGCTCGGCCGAGGCTTTTCGGCGGACATCCAAAACAAAAAAGCGGCGCCCGAGAGCGCCGCTGTTGAACCGATGAGTTTGCTGGAAAGTCAATCCAGCGCTATTGCGGTTTTTTCTTGCCCAACAACCCGCCGAGCGCATCCACGGCGCTGCCAGTTTTGGCGCCGGGGACTTTCCCTCCATTCAAAACGCCTTGCAGGGCATTGCCGGCCATGCCAGTGGCCATGCCTTTCACGTCAGGAACGAACTCCGGCTTCGACGTAGTTCCCGCGATAGAGAAGGGGATTCCACCCTTGCCGCTGCTCATGCCGGCAACCTGCGCCAGACCTCCCGCCATGCCGCCGTGCAGGTTGGCAAGCATCTTGAACGCGAGTTGTCCCGCCGGACTGACTGTGCCCGCGCCCGTAATGACGCCAATGGCCGGCACCGTCAAGTTCAGGTTATCGGCGCGCGTCCCTTCCGGAGCGACCCGGGCATTGGTGCTGAAATTCTCGATGCTGGTATCCGGATTCGATACGGCTTTCCCGGTGAATGCCGACAAGGCCCCGCGCTTGGATCCGAGATCAAATCCCGCGAGCTTGGTATTTGCGACCTTAACCGGACCGGTGATCACCAATTTGTCGATGGGCCCGACAATCGCCAGGTCCGCGGATAAGGTTCCGCCTTTCAATTGCGAACCGGAGGGTAGCACCACGCCCAGGGCCGGCAACATCGCTTCTAACTCCTCCACCGGCATGTTGGGAGCGTTGAGCTTCATATTCAGGATCTGCGCTTCACCCTGACTCTTGAAGGCTCCGGAGAGATGCGCCACCGCTTTTCCGATTTCCACGTCGCCTTGCGTAATGTTGCCCGCTTGCTTATCGAGATCTACATCCACGCTGTGTTTGATGACGACCGTCTTCGGCGCGGGCGATCCCTTCGGCGAGAACTGCAGCTTGTTGCCGGTAAACGTGCCGACTGCCTTCGCCATGGTTCCATTCGAATTCAGCGTGCCATCGAAGTTCGCCAGCCCGGCAATGCCACTCGCTGGATCAATGAAGCCCGAGGCGACGATGTCCATGTTGTTGACTTTAACCTTGGCTTCAAACGGAGTTTTCGCCGCATCCGCCGCGTTAATCGGACCTGCCTTTCCGCTGATGTCGGCAGTTCCGCCCGCGGGCAGTTTCGCGCTGAGTTTGAAAGGGAACTGCGAGGTCGAAGAAAAGTTGGTTACCGTGATGTTGACATCGTCGTAAACATGCGACTTGGCCTTGGAGTTCGCCGTGCCCACGATCAGTTTCCCGTCGGTCACGCTGAGTTTGCCGACCGAAAGATTGCCGGGCGTGGAGGACCCTGAATCGGCGGGCTTCGAGGCTTTCGTCGCATTCCCGCCCAAGCTCGAGAAATTCCATTTCCCGGCCGCAGTCTTCAGCAACGTGATCTCCGGTTTCTCCAGAGTGATGTCGGTCACGCGCAGCTCTTTCGAAGTGATCAAGGGCATGACTTCCACGCCCACCTTCAGTGACTTCGCGGTCACAAAGGGGTTGGTGCCGAACGCCGGGTCTTCCGCGATCGAAATGTTATCGGCGCTGACCGATCCGGAAAGTATCGAGAGGCTGAGGTTTCCCACTTTGACCGGCCGCCCTAAAGCTTGGCTGGCCTCGGCCTCAATGCGCGGGCGGAAGCTATTCACATTGATGAGGA
>QIAI01000128.1 GCA_003224995.1 Acidobacteriota bacterium | reverse complement strand
GACACGGCGGCCATGATCTCGCGAATCTTTTTCGGCGAAGCCATGCGGGCGACGCCACCCTCGGCACGAATCTGCGCGGGCACACGCTCGAGAGCCATGACGGCCACCGCTCCGGCGCGTTCTGCGATTTCGGCCTGCCTGAAATCGGTGACGTCCATGATGACGCCGCCCTTGAGCATTTCCGCCAAGCCGGTTTTCAGGCGAAGGCTGGTGGAGTTTCCGTTGTCGTTCGACATTGTTTGATCCTTTCCGTGTCAGGTGTCAGGTCTCGGGTCTCGGGGTCGTGATAGGAGCCACTCGACAACTCACAACTACGATGATCACGTGGTTTCAGTCGATCAGATACCAGTTCTGATGTCTGAAGACCTGCGACCTGGCCTTAATCGATCTTGACGGCGGGCGTGGTCGCCTCGAATCACTTCGGACTTCCTGAGCCCTACAAAATACTAGCGAATAATTGGACTCCCGTAGATATCCATTTACGGTATTCTAGCCATACCACTTTCTATGCCTCGCGAGACCACGGCTTTCGCGCTGAGCTTGCCGGGCCCGCCACAGGGCGGAAGTCTGTATCGCTGGCTGTATGGCGAGTTGCGAGCCGCGATTTTGGATGGCCGACTGCGTCCTGGCGCGCGCTTGCCGGCTACTCGCGATTTGGCTTCTGCATACCACCTTTCCCGGGCCACCATCGTCACCGCGTTTGATCAGCTCCGGTCGGAAGGCTACGTCGAAGGCCGCACTGGATCGGGAACCTACGTCAGTGAAGTTTTGCCGGAGCATCTGCTCGACGTGCACGGGCCTGGTCCGGCCAAGAAGTTGCCGCACCGGCGGATCAAGTTTTCTTCCTACGCACGGCGGCTGCAGCCGTTCCGGGGAATGCCGCCGCGTCCGATCCGCGCATTCCGGGCACACCAACCGGCTCTCGATCAGTTCCCCACAGATTTGTGGGCACAGGTCGCGGCGCGGCGGTTGCGGCGTGTGTCTGCAGGTCTGCTAGCGGGGGGTGAGGCTCTCGGGTATCGTCCGTTGCGCGACGCGGTCGCCGCCTACCTGAACACTTCGCGAGGAGTGAAGTGCACGGCCGAGCAGGTGCTGATTCTTTCCGGCGCACAGGAAGCGCTGGATCGCACTGCGCGCATTCTGTTGAATCCCGGAGAACCGGTGTGGATGGAGGAGCCGGGGTATCCCGGAGCCGGGGTGGTGTTTCGCGCGGTCGGCGCGCGCATCCGGCGTGTTCCCGTTAACGCTGAAGGGCTTGATCTGGAGAGCGGCCGGAAAAAGTGGAGTGCGCCTCGGCTGGTCTACGTCACGCCGGGGCATCAGTTCCCCCTCGGCGTGACGATGAGTCTGCGGAGGCGGTTATCTCTGCTGGATTGGGCACGACGCGCAGGCACATTGATCTTCGAAGACGACTACGACAGTGAGTACCGCTATTCCGGCCGTCCGATCCCGGCCATGCAAGGACTGGATCGTTCGGGCGTGGTGATCTTTGCGGGAAGCTTTAGCGCGGTCCTGTTCCCTGCTCTCCGCCTGGGATACCTGGTGGTGCCGGAGGAAATGGTCGATTTGTTCGCTGCTGCCGAGTCGGTGAGCACGCATCATCCACCACTACTGGAGCAGGCGGTGCTGTGCGACTTCATTACGGAGGGACATTTCGCGAGGCACATCCGGCGCATGCGCGAGTTGTACGCGGAGCGGCTCGCGGTTTTGCTGGAGTGCGCGAAGGAGAAGCTGGCCGGCGCAATAGAAATCTCGAGCGTTGAGGCCGGACTGCAAACGGTGGGCTGGCTCAGTGGCGGAATGCGGGCCGAGCACGTCGTGCAAGTTGCGGCACAGCGTTCGGTGGAAGTCGTTCCGCTCAGCCGGTATGTCTCTGGCAGATCGCGGCTCAACGGATTGATCCTGGGATTTGCGGCGGTCGATCCGCGAGAGTTGCGGCGCGGGGTGGAAGAGTTGGCGAGGATTCTCGGGAAGCCTCAGAGATAAACCAACAACTCAGAGATAAACCAACAACCAAGAGATAACCACGAAGGACACGAAGTTACACGAAGGAACCCCAGAAGTTTTTCTTTGTGCTTTCCCTGGTGTTCCTTCGTGCCCTTTGTGGTGGATTTGGTTTTTGTCCGTGGCGGTGGATTTTGTTCTTTGCCTGCCGCTCACTCACGAATGCTATTCACTTGTCGACGTACTTCGCAAACATCTTCTTGGGATCGATCGCGATGAACAGGCCCTCGCCTCGCGCCAGCACTTCACCCTTTTGATTCAGGATTTCCGCCATGTTTACGTGCTTGCGCCCGCGCACCCGCACTTCGCGCGACTCGACCCGCAATGGCTTGTTGAGCGGCACGGGTTTCAGGTACTTCACCTTGATCTCGGAAGTCAGGGCAACCACATGGCGCAGCTTGTTCACCTTGCCCATGGCTTCGTCGAGAATGGTTGCGATGATTCCGCCGTGGCAGTGCCCGGGAGGTCCGGTAAAGCGCTTTCCGAGGCGGAAGCGGCAGACAAAGCAATCGCGTTCTTCGTCGTAGGAAAATTTCAGCCGCATGCCTTCAGGATTGTTGCGGCCACAGCCGAAGCAGTAATTCTTCTGCAACTGAACGTAGCGGGTGTCGTGACCGCGTCCCGCGGACTTCGTGGACATAGGAAAATGATTGTAGCCTGAGGGTGAGCTGCGAGCGGTGGCGCACGGTCAGTCGCATGGCGGCCAGCGACTTGCGTTTGTCACATACGGCTGTGATAGACTTTGCGGCCATCCGCAGTTTTCTTGTTTTCTTCGTGGGCTGCGGTGTGAGGAAAATCGACCCGTGGAGGTCGTTGTAGATGGGCCTCGCCCTACTCGCAGTTATCTGGTTAATCACCTTTGTCAGCACATACTTCTTCATCTGGCATCCGTGGTGGTTGCCAATCGGAGTGTCTGCTGCGGCGGCCGCTATCGATCACCAATTTACAACCACCTACATCGCGATGGGCGTCGTCTTTGTGCTGGCCCAGTGCTCGCTCGGCCTGTTCGTGTGGCAATACCGTGACCGCGGGTCGTCTTCGCCGCCCGTGAGCTATTCCCACGGCAACACCACCATGGAGATCGTGTGGACGGTGCTGACGGCGGTCATGTTTGTAGGCCTGAACCTGATGGGCAGCCAGATCTGGGCGGCGGAACGCTTTGCGCCGGCCGCCAGCAACGCGGTTCCAGTCGAAGTCACGGGCATGCAGTTCGCCTGGTATTGATGGATCCCTCCTCCGGTAGTGAGGCGGCGATCGGTCTCGATACGGGCGATCCTGCCGCCAAAGACGACGTGGTGACGGGTACGATGTTTCTACCGGTTCATCGCCAGGTTGACCTGACACTACGCGCCGTCGACGTCATTCACAGCTTTTTCGTTCCCAACATGCGCTTCAAGCAGGATGCTGTGCCCGGACTCGCGATCCACATGCACTTCACGCCGGAACAAATTGGTGATTACGAGATCGCGTGTGCCGAACTGTGCGGTCTGGGACATTACAAGATGCACGGGATGGTCAAAGTCGTCAGCCAGGAAGATTTCGACAAATGGCTCGCCGCGCGGGAGGCGGAGAAACAGTAATGGCTACCTCGGAAGTGGTTCATGCCCATGCGGCCCCGCAGGGCTTTATCCGGAAATACATTTTCAGCCTGGATCACAAAGTTATCGGGATTCAGTATTTCTTTCTGGCCCTCACCGCGGTTTGGGTCGGCATGATTTTGTCGTTGTTGATGCGCATCCATTTGATCTGGCCGAATGCCAACATCCCGCTTCTCGGGCACATTCAGCCCGAAACCTACCTGAGCCTGCTCACGATGCACGGCACCATTATGGTGTTCTTTGTGCTGACCACGGCTCCCCAGGGCGGCTTCGGCAATTACTTCCTGCCCATTCAGATTGGGGCGCCCGACATGGCGTTTCCTGTCTTGAACATGCTTTCGTTCTGGACAACGTTTGTCGCCTTCGTCGTGATGCTGGCAGCTTTCTTTGTGACCGGCGGCGCACCGCTCCATGGCTGGACCGGTTACCCTCCACTGAGCGCAGTGCAGTCAACCGGGCCGGGCGAGGGACTCGGAGCCGATCTCTGGATCACCAGCATTGCCATTTTCTGTGCGGCTTCGTTGATGGGAGCGCTGAACTTCATCACCACCACGCTCGATCTGCGCGCCAAGGGCATGACTCTGATGCGCATGCCGTTGACGGTCTGGTCC
>QIAI01000127.1:5779-6540 GCA_003224995.1 Acidobacteriota bacterium | reverse complement strand
CCTGTCGGCACGTGGCACGGTCCGACCGCCAGGAGAACCAAGCGCAGAGCTCAGAACGGCTGGAATACCAACACGGGAAAATCCAGTTCACCACATGCGTTTTATTGCGAGTGTGACCAAAATATCACAAATTTTGCGAGAGACTGGGCTATATAGGGGAGGGTGGCCAGGAGGGGGAATTGCAGGCGCGGAAACGACGCACGCTGCCAGCATACCCCTGGGGACAATGGGGATTTCCAAAGCGCCGAGCGCAATGGGGGACCGGCAAACATGACTACGCACCGCTTCTGCGGATTGATTCTCGTGCTCGGCCTGGGCATTGCGGGGTGTCGCACGGATTTCGGGCCGGTGGTTCTTGAACCAGATCCGGTGGCCCCGTCGAATGTCGCAGCTCGCCTGCAGACCGGCGACAGAATAAAAATGACCGTTTACGGGGAGCCCAATCTCAGTGGTTTTTACGACATTAGCCCCTCTGGGACGATCACCTTGCCATTGGTCGGAACGATTCGGGCAGCCGGCCGGCCGAGATCAGAGCTCGAGCGCGAGATCACCCGCCGATATACCGAAACGCTGCAAGAGCCCAAGGTTGCGATTGAGGTAGTCGAATTTCGGCCGTTCTTCGTGATGGGCGAAGCGGAGAGGCCGGGCCAGTATCCCTATCGGTCCGGTCTAAACGTGCTCACGGCAATCTCCACGGCGGGCGGACTGACCTATCGCGCCAGCCGGTCAACGGTCCTGGTCCAACATTCCGGCGAGACCGT
>QIAI01000127.1:0-5760 GCA_003224995.1 Acidobacteriota bacterium | reverse complement strand
CCTTGACGTCCAATGTTTTGGTCTCGCCGGGAGACCTCATTCGTGTTCCCGAAAGGTACTTCTAGGCGATCGCTCAGCGCAAATCTGCCATTGGCGACTTATGCGAAGGCGCTATCAAGAACCCAATGTTCTCGAAAATGCCGGACCAAAGAAAACGTCGCGGCGTTCGCGCCATCCTGACCGCCGCCTTTTTAGTCGGATGGCTTGATGCGGCTTGCGGCCAGCAGCCGACGATTGACATTCCGCAGACTATCCCAGGGGCACAAACCGTCACAGCACAGCCGACCGGCTTTGTGTTTTCACAGTTCGCACCGATCACGAGAGCTGGTGATCTGTTATCGACTGCTCTTCCGCAGGAGCCACCGCTCGAGGTGCCAGAGGGCAGCCGGCTGACGAAGCCTAAGGACGCTCTTGCCGCCGGGGATTGGTTGCTCTACCCGACATTGCGGGTTTTTACGCTGTACTCCGATAACCTGTTTCTCAACCCAGTGGCGCCGATTTCCGCCGCCGGGTTGGGCATAGCACCAGCCCTGGTCGCCGAGTGGACCAACGGAATTCACACCACGACGCTGTATGGCAGGGCGGAGCGTCAATTTTTCCCGTCGGAACAAGAGATCAACACTTTTGATCGTCAAGCCGGCTTTATTCAAAAGTATTCCCCGCTGCCTGATCTCATTTTCCGCACCCAAGCGGATTACACTCACAACACCATATCGCCCAGCCTTGTAAGCGGGATCCCCGGTCCGGTTGCGTCGCCGCAGACAGCAGTGCTGCCGAATGGCAACACGGTTCTACCAAACGGCACGATTGTTAATCCCCAGGGGCAGGTTGTGGGTCAAAGCAATCCGGCGCTTTTCATCGGCTCGACCGCAATCGTAAACCCGTATGATCAATTCACTGCCACAGCCTCAGTCGACAAGTATTTCAACCGCGGAATTGTCAGCCTGACCGGCGCGATCAGCCGAACTGATTACGACAACCCGACCTTGACGACACCCGACTTCACCGTCAGCTCGTTCAGCGGACGCGGCGCTTTTTGGCTGGACTCGGTGTTTTACCTCTATTCTGACGGTGTATTTGCGGCGCATACAGACCCTGTAACCAACGCGACGCTTTTTCGAACCGTTGGAGGCATTGGCTTTCGTCCGGACCGGGCGTTTAGCAGCGCGGTTTATTACGGACGGCAGGGCTCTGACACCCAGGGCTCTGGGACGGCGGGCGGCGACGTGTTCGGAGCCAGGCTGTCGTATATGCCGATGCGGAACTGGACGGTGAGCTTGGCGGTCGACGAAACCATAAATATATCATCGCAGACAACGCCATCAAACCTCGCGCTTACGATCCCGGTTCAATCACCGTTGCTGGTTCCGCTTAATACGTCCGTGCGCATCACGTCGACGGCGTTGCAGACCGACTACATAATTTCGCCGCGCTGGAACACTACCGCAGTGCTTGATTACGTGCGCTACGACTATATCGATAGTCCAAGGGTCGACAACGTCTGGGTCGCCAGCGCGGTGCTTAGGTATATCATGCGGAAGGATCTTACTCTTTCCTGGCAATATCAATACAGCGACATCTCTTCAAACGCCCCGCTGGTGAGTGCCACGCGCAATTACGTCAGTATGAGCGCTCTATTCAAGTTCTAGAAATCGGCGTTACATAGTCTCGCAACGGAACAAACTCAGACCGGACGCATTCCGCTTCCAGGCCGCAAAGTGATAGAGGTGAACCCATGCGCGGCATCATCTTCCTGATCACCGTCGCTGCCCTCGCAAGCTCCTGGACTGGTGCGTCAAGCGCGCGAGAGTCGTGCCAGCGGCTTGGGAATCAAGTTCATTGCAGCAACGGCCAGTTATATGAACAGTTCGGCAACACCACGTACGATCGCAATGGCCGGGCCTGGGAGCAACTCGGGAACCAGTCGCGCGGATCGGACGGCAGGGTGTATCACCAATTCAACAATCAATCCTACGATAGCCGCGGAAACGCCTATCGGTCATTTGGCAGCCATACGAGCGAACCAAACGGCACATCGTGCGCCCGGATGGGCGACATGGTGTCCTGCAAATAGCTGAGCTGCCGTTTGCGCGAGTGCGGCATATGGTCCAGCAATGCGGACGGAATGCCATCAGGACGTCCCGGGGCCACGATAGCTCTCAGGTGCATTAGCCGCGAGGTTTCCTTCCTGGGTCTCGTTGCAGATGCCAGGCGCTCATCGCCAGTCGCGCTTTGCAGGCTGGCCCGCCGCTTTACCTAAAGCACAATCCTTTCACGTGAATAAGCCGGTTTGATCGACTCGCGGCGCGCGCCAGCGGGGAACCTCGGTTGATTCGTCAGCGTTGTTTCTCGGTTCGCCGCCGAGCAGGTCGGCGTCGCCGCGTGACGCACCACCATGGGAACTCCCTCGGGTCAAAGCGAGCACCTCGACAAGGTGGCGGCGGCTGGCGGCATCTCAACGGTTCCTGCCCAAGAAGATTGGGCCGACATATCGCGCGAGGCATACTGCATCCTCGGCATTCCTATCGATGTGGTCGAAATGCCGGAAGTCTTGCAACGTCTCGATGCGGCGGTGGCAAGGAAGGCGCCGTTTTTTATCTCGACTCCGAATCTGGACTTTTTGGTTATCAGCCAATTTGATCCGCACTTTCGCGAGTCGTTGCTGCTCAGCGATCTCTGCCCGGCGGATGGTATGCCTATCATTTGGATCGCGCAGCTTTTGGGCATTCCGCTTCGACACCGGCTCGCCGGCTCCGACATCTTCGACGCCCTCAAAGCCCCTCAACGTCGCGCCTCTCCCCTCAAGGTATTTCTATTCGGAGCGGCTCCAGGCGTTGCCGATGCCGCTCGTCGAGCCCTTAACCAGGCGCCGGGCGGGCTGGATTGTGTCGGGTCGATGTGCCCGGGATTCGGAACCGTCGAAGACATGAGCCGCCACGACATCATCTCTGAAATCAACGCGAGCGACGCGGAGTTCCTGGTTGTTTCGCTGGGTTCCGAAAAGGGGCAATCGTGGCTTCACCGCAATCACCGGCGCCTGCGCATTCCCATTCGTGCTCACCTGGGCGCTGCCGTGAATTTCCAAGCCGGGACGGTCAAGCGAGCCCCTGCGATCATGCGAAAGATAGGGGCCGAGTGGTTGTGGCGAATCAAGGAGGAGCCCCGCCTTTGGCGACGCTATTGGCGCGACGGCACGGCGTTATTGCGATTGCTGCTGACGCACGTGCTGCCGCTAGGGATGGCTGCCGCCTGGCAGCGCGCGCTCGAGCGATTGGAACGTCAATACCTCGCAATTACCAAGTTCGAATTTGACGAGCATGTCGTGCTGGCCTTGTCGGGCGCTGCCTGCGCTCGGCATGCCGGCAATGCTGCCGAAAGTTTTCGCGACGCGCTACTGGCGAATAAGCCTGTCGTGCTTGATTGCGTGGACACGCGCTTCATCGATGCGCGTTTCATCGGCCTGCTTCTCATGTTGAGAAAGTGCCTCGTCAATCGTGGAGTGACCATGAGGTTCGCTGGGGTCTCGCCACGACTTGAACGGATGTTTCGTCTAAACGGGGCGGGATATCTTCTCGCGCCTGACAGACTGCGCGCAGGCGGAGCACCGATGGAAATCGGGTCGAAGGCAGTGGGACGCGCGTAGGTACGGAACCAGAGTTGCCTTCACGGGCCGCACGCCACCCGCATAGGCACAGATACACGATGCAATCCATTTATGGACTAGCTGATTGCCGGCGAGTGCTGGGTGTCCTTGCGGCCGCGCTGTGGCTTGGCGCACCGGTCGTGCGCGCGGAACAGGCCACGAGTTTCGAATCCCCGATGGATATGTCTGCGGGCACGCCTCGCGACGCTCAAAAGGCAATTGTTCCATGTCCGGCAATCCAGGAACCCCCAGCAGCGAATTCGGATGATGCACGCCAAGTGACTGAGCTCGAAGCTGATCGCGCCTATCTGGTTGAGACTTCGCGCCCGGGGATGACCATGATTCGGCAGCGGGTGGAGCTTGCAATCGGGCGCCTTCACCCGGAGTTCGTGCGACGATTGGCGGGCGCCATCCGGGATGCGAGAGAGGGGGGCTTGATGTCCGTGGGGGTTTTCTCTGCCTACCGTCCCCCCGCGTTTGGGGTGGGGGGCTTCTCCGACAAATTCAATTCGCTTCACAGCTACGGGCTTGCCGTTGACCTATTTGGCATTGGGGCTCCCGGCAGCGCGGACGCCAAGCACTGGTATGAAATCGCCGCGAAACACGAATTGATTTGCCCCTACGGCGTTGAAAGCCGCAATGAATGGAACCATTGCCAGCCGACCCGCATCAAGATGATTGTGCCCAATAACCTATTGCGCGAGACGATCTCCGGAGACGGCCCGCTCAATGTTGACTGCATGTTCGAGGCCGGCAGTGCGCTTATCCAGGCCGGTATCGCCGCCTCGCCCGCGGATTCGGCGCCAGGGAATATCGCTGCAGCCGCGCGATCGAACCACAAAGTCGCGCGATGGCAAGGAATAGCCAACAAGCGTGTGAGCTCGCTGATCGATCGACCCAGTTGGTGCAAGCACGTCAATCGGCCGCGACAAGATCTATGCGGCACCTCGGGTCGCGCTCAACTGTACCGGACGTCAAGCCTCATCAAACGGGATAGTCACAGGCGGTAAAATTGCGCTCAGGCCGAGGCGGCGAGACTCAAGGGAAGCACGCCGAACTTTGCCTTATTTTCGATCACCTCAAGAACCAATTCAGTGCTGATCGTCTTGGCTCCGGCAGCAAAGCCGTACACGAGGGCGGTGTCGCACAGGATATTTATCGTACGCGGGATACCGTGGCTCGCGTGGGCGATCATTCGCGACGCGGGGTCCGAGAAAAGCTGTGCGTTCGCACCTGCCGCTTTAAGTCGGCAATCAATGTAGCGTGCGACGTCATCGGCGCCGAGCGGCTTGAGATGAAAGTCGGAGGACACCCGTTGAGCAAACTGCTGCAACTGAGGTGTCCGGAGCATGTCCTTGAGTTGCGGTTGGCCGACCAGAATGATTTGGAGGAATTGATGCTTGTCGACGTTGATGTTCGACAACATCCTGAGTTCCTCGAGCGTTTGCAGGCCGAGGTTTTGCGCCTCGTCGACTATCAGGATGACGTGGCGACCTTGGTTATGCTGGGCATACAGAAACTGTTGAAATTGCTTGAACAGGATAGGGTACGTTCCCTCGAACGGCTGGTTGAGCGACATCATCACCCAGACCAAAAGGCCGTCACCTGGAGGGGTGTTGGAGATAAGGCCGACGGCGATTTTCGGATCGAGCGTTTTCAGCAGATGCCTTACCAGCGTCGTCTTACCGGAGCCGATCTCGCCCGTGATAACGGTGAAGCCGGCCTTGTTCATCACCCCAAATTCCAGCATGGCATAAGCCAGGCGATGGTTCTCGCCCCAATAGATGAGGTCTGGATCGGGCAAGATGGAAAACGGCTTTTCTCGGAGCCCATAAAATGATTCGTACATCACAGTCTCATGTAGTGTTGCAGGAGCGATCTCAAAGGGGTGGCTTACGAGTCTGGCCGTTGCGAATAGCCAACCTCGATCCTTGTGCCCGCACACAAATCAGGCACCCGGGTCTATCGCCCGGTCGAACGCGATTGTTAGCGAGAAACCAGTTCCCCTCTGATCGATGGGTCAACCAGGCGTTACATTCGCAGAGACCGCATGCCAGATTTGTTTATGACTATGCCGCAAGCGGGCCATGTAGCAAAATACCACGGCTACATTAATA
>QIAI01000126.1:4923-5729 GCA_003224995.1 Acidobacteriota bacterium | reverse complement strand
ACCCATGCTCTCCGCTGACTGGGAATGGACCATGATGCCGTTGTTGCGGTACGCCCAATCGGGCGCGCCCTTCGCCTGCTCGCCTACAAAGCGGTATTCCACGGCCACAAGGTAATAGGAGAATCTATCTTTGTAGAAAACATGGCCGAACTGGCCGTCGAACTTGTCGTACTGATCGTAGGAGATCTTCAGCAGACCATCCTCCACACGGAAAATATTGCCGAAATTCTCCCCCATTTTGTGCTTCGCAATCTTTACCGTCCAACCGTCGAGATTCTTCCCATTGAAGAGCTGGATCCAATCCTTTGGATCGGCTTTGGAAGCGGCGTCTTGGGCGAAGGTAATACCGCTGAGCGGGAGAACATTCAAAACCGCAATGCATAGCGCATAGCGAAGCTTTGCCATTGAAGCCCTCCTCTCCCATCGACTGAAAGCGCACCCTTTTAAGGCTGCGCAGCTTGCTCCATCGCAGGAACTTTCGGTTCTGTTTGCCATTTCATGAGCCCGTAGTACGCCACAAACGACACCGCAAATCCCACGAACCACGAGTAGTCGTACAGCACCCTGAGCGATGGCACCACCAATCCCACCAGCGCCGTTCCTGCGCCAGCCGCCAGCGCTACGAGTGCCAGCCAGTTGAAGCCGTGCCAATATTCATAGACTCCGCCGCGCAGGTAGAGGTCGTCGACCTGCAACTCACGTCCGCGGATCACGAAGTAATCGCAGATCATGATCCCCGCCACCGGCCCCAGAAACGCCGCGTATCCGCCCAGCCAGCCCAGGATGAACGTCTTGTAATTCGCCAG
>QIAI01000126.1:1519-4862 GCA_003224995.1 Acidobacteriota bacterium | reverse complement strand
CGTTTAAGGTCGCAAGCAAAATTGCGACCAGCGAGATCACCACCGCCACGGGCGAGTGAAATCGGCTGAGCAGTTGCACCGGATCCCAGATCGCCGTGCCATAGATTACGACCGTGGCCGAGGTCACCAGGATTCCGATCAGCGAATAGAGCGTCATCGTGGTGGGCAGGGCAATGGCTTGCCCGATAACTTGTTGGCGCTGGCTGTGCGCAAACCGGGTAAAGTCGGGAATGTTCAGCGAAACCGTGGCCCAGAAGCCAACCGTGGCATTGAGAGCCGGTACCAGAAATTTGAGGAAGTCCGCAAAATTCGAAAAACGCGATGGAGCCGAGAGCATCGGACCGAACCCGCCCGCCGAGCGATACGCCCAGCCCAGCAATAGCAAGCCGACCGCCAGCAGAACCGGCGCGCTGATTCCCTGCAGGAAGCGAATGTACTCAATGCCTTTGAGGATCACCGCCAGATTGATCAGCCAGAACGCGAAGAAGCAGATGGCGGTGCGGTGCTCGATCTGCGCCCAACCGGGAAAAAGAATTCCGAGCAGGCTGCTGACGGCTTCCCCTCCGACCCAGGTTTGAATGCCGAACCATCCGCAGGCCACCAGCGCGCGCAGGACGGCGGCCACATTAGCGCCCAAAACTCCGAACGACGCGCGCGCCAGCACCGGAAACGGCACACCGTAGCGCGCTCCTGGGTGCGAGTTCAGCAGCATCGGGACAAGTACGATCGTGTTTCCGAGAAAAACGGTGAAGACGGCCTGCTTCCAGTTCATGCCACCCTGGATCAGGCTGGCGGCCAGCATGTAGGTCAGAATATTGACCGACATCGATACCCAAAGCGCCGCAAAATTATACGTGCCCCAGGTGCGGCGCTCGGGCGTGGTGGGCGCGAGATCAGCATTGTAAAGAGGGCTGAATTCGATAGCAGAGTTTGTGGCAGCAGAGATCATGTTTGCTCTGGACATCAGCATTGCGCTCGCGGCTGTGGGTTTTAGAAACTTTTCTTCGCGACCTTCGCGGCTGTTCTTCGCGTCCTTCGCGGTTAAATGCTTTTGCTCGGCATTCGCTACTCAGATTCTGATTCGTATTACACGCAGAGGCTCTGGGAGCCTAAAGCCGAGAGCCTGCTTTCCTCAATCCGCCGCCGCCGCCCTTCCCGTCTGCTCCGTCAGTGGCTCATAAGTCTCGGGCCGTCGATCGCGAAAGAACTGCCAGGTGCGGCGAACTTCGGTGATCATGTCGAGGTCGAGGTCGGCCACCACCACTTCATCCTTATCGCGGCTGGCTTGCGCGATGATCTTCCCGCGCGGGTTGCAGAAGTAACTCTTGCCGTAGAACTCGCCGATGCTCCAGGGCTTTTCCGTCCCCACCCGATTAATTGCCCCGACGAAATACCCATTAGCCACGGCATGCGCCGGCTGTTCCAACTCCCACAAATATTCCGAAAGTCCAGCCACCGTCGCAGACGGATTAAACACAATCTCCGCCCCATTCAGTCCCAGAATGCGCGCCCCCTCAGGAAAGTGCCGGTCATAGCAGATGTAAACGCCAACCCGGGCGTACTTCGTGTCAAACACGCTGTAGCCCATGTCTCCCGGTGTGAAGTAAAACTTTTCCCAGAATCCCGGGTGCACGTGCGGGATGTGGTGCTTGCGGTACTTGCCCAGATACTTTCCGTCCGCATCGATCACTGCGGCGGTATTGAAGTACAGGCCGGGCATCTGCTCTTCGTAGACCGGGACGACAATCACCATGCGGTGCTTGGCCGCAATCTTCTGCATGAGCTTGGTGGTGGGGCCATCGGGAACGCGCTCGGTCAGTTCGTACCAGCGCACGTTTTGCTCAGCGCAGAAATAAGGCCCGTAAAAGAGTTCCTGCAGGCAGAGTATTTTGACGTTCTTCTTGGCAGCCTGCTCGATCATCTTGAGGTGCTTGTCGATCATGGCTTTCTTGATGGCGGCAAGCGGCTGGCGGCCGTCGAGTGGGGTTTTCGCCTGGATCAGGCCACAGCGCACGATTCGGGACATGGGGCACCTCCGGAAGGGGACAATATAGCACCCTGCCGTTTGCTATCATACGCGGCGTGCTACGACCCTTCCTGATTGATACCGATACCGCTTCTGACGACGCGGTCGCCCTGATCATGGCGATGCGCGCCAGCGACGTTGAGGTGGTCGCGATCACCACCGTGGCGGGAAATGTCCCGGTCGAGCAGTCCACCCGCAACGCGCTTTACGTCGTGGAACTCTGTGGCGCAGAAGTCCCCGTCTATACCGGGGCGGACAAGCCGCTGCTGCGGGTTTATCAGAACGCAACCTGGTTTCATGGCCGTGATGGCCTTGGGGACCATGGCTATCCGGCACCTCGCCGTCGAGCCGAGCGGCTGCACGCGGCGGATGCCATCATTGACATGGTCGAGGCGCATCCTGGCCTGGTGATCGTCACGCTCGCACCTTTAACCAATCTGGCCCTCGCGTTGGCCAAAAAGCCGTCGATTGCCGCGCAGGTGGGACGCTGCGTGGTGATGGGCGGCGCTCCGGCTTGCGAGGGCAACGTGACTCCCGCGGCGGAGTACAACATCTGGGTCGATCCGGAAGCCGCGCGCATGGTGATGCGCAGCGGAATTCCAGTGGAATTGATTGGCTGGCACCTGTCGCGCGGAGAGGCTGTACTGAATCAACGCGATATTGAGACGATCGAGAAATTCAAGACGCCGCTGGCCCATTTTGCCATTGAGAGCAATAGCCATGCCCGTGGGGCATACAAGGTGCAGACGGGCGAGGACGGAATTTCTCTCCCCGATCCGGTCGCGATGTGTCTGGCAATCGATCCCTCGCTGGGGACTTCGTGGAGCGAGCACTATCTGGATGTCGAAACCGAGAGCGAACTTACTCGAGGCATGACGGTAGTGGACCGGTTAAACGTCGCGCATGATGAGCGGAATCGCGCCGTGTGGACCGTGGTGCTGAGTAAGGGCAACAAGGCTAAGGTGTGCTGGACTCTGAATACAGGACAATGGAAAGCGGCGCTGTTTGCGGCATTGCGCTGAAGGAACAAAGTCCTAAACCGCAGAGATCGCGGAGAAAAGCTTTTGGGCTCGAACGTTTTGACAGCGCGCGGAGTGGCTTTCTTGAGGCAAGGAGAATTCTCTTGAAGAAACAGCGGGATGAGCGAGCGATTGAGGCGAATAGCCGTCGAGGATTTCTGCAGAGCAGCCTGATGGGAGGCTTCGCGGCTAGCTTGTATCCTGCCTTGGGCGCGGGGCGGGTCGTGGCCCCCGAAACTCGTCCGGCCGAGGTCAAGGACTTCGAACTCGATGAAATCACCATCGATCAATTGCAGGC
>QIAI01000126.1:0-1455 GCA_003224995.1 Acidobacteriota bacterium | reverse complement strand
ATCCTCGAACTCAATCCCGACGCCCTGGAAATTGCGGAGTCTCTGGATCGCGAGCGCAAGGAAAAGGGCGCGCGCGGACCTCTGCATGGTGTTCCCCTGCTGATCAAGGACAACATCGATACCGCCGACAAGATGATGACCACGGCGGGCTCGCTCGCCCTGGTGGGTGCACCCAAGCCGCCACACGATGCGTTTGTAGCACAACAATTGCGCAAGGCAGGCGCGGTCATTCTGGGAAAGACCAACCTCAGCGAGTGGGCGAACATTCGCTCGAGTCATTCCTCCAGCGGCTGGAGCGGGCGCGGCCGGCAAACCAAAAATCCTTATGTTCTCGACCGCAATCCTTGTGGATCAAGTTCAGGGACAGGCGCGGGCGTCTCGGCGAATTTCGCCGCCGGCGGCATTGGCACGGAGACCGACGGTTCCATCGTCTGCCCTTCCTCGGCGAACGGATTGGCCGGCATTAAGCCGACGGTGGGACTGGTGAGCCGCACCGGGATCATTCCGATTTCGCATAGTCAGGATGGTGCGGGACCGATGTGCCGCACGTTGCGGGATGCCGCCATCATGCTGGGCGCGCTTACTGGAGTCGATCCGGAAGACGCCGCTACCGCAGAGAGCCAAGGCAAGTCCTACACTGATTACACGCAGTTTCTCGACGTGAATGGACTTAAGGGAGCGCGCATCGGCGTGGCTCGCAAATATTTCGGTTTCAGCGAAGGCGTCGACGGCATTATGGCCGAAGCCATCGCGGTCATGAAGCGAGAGGGAGCCATCATCGTCGATCCCGCGGACATCGAGAGCTTCGGGAAGTTCGACGACAGCGAAACCCTGGTGCTTGATTATGAATTGAAGGCCGACATACAAAAGTATCTGGCGCGGCTGGGCCCAGCGTCGCCGGTGAAGACGTTGCAGGATCTTATTGAATTCAACAGCAGGAATGCGCAGAAAGAAATGCCGTACTTCGGGCAGGATATCTTTCTGCGGGCCCAGGGGCGTGGACCCTTGACCTCGCGCGAATACATCGATGCCCTCGAGAAAAACCACCGCCTGGCACGCATTGAAGGCATCGATGCCGTGATGGACAAAAACAAACTCGATGCTTTGATTGCGCCCACAGGCGGTCCGGCGTGGCTGACGGACCTGTTGGTAGGCGATCACTTCGGCGGCGGCAGTTCGAATGCAGCCGCGGTCGCGGGATATCCCAACATCAACGTGACGGCCGGCTACCTGTTCGGGCTGCCGGTAGGGATTTCATTCTTCGGCCGCGCATGGAGCGAACCCACGCTGCTGAAGATTGCCTATGGATTTGAACAGCATACCCAGGCGCGGAAGCCGCCGACCTTTCTTCCGACTCTAGAACTGAAGCGTTCGTCCTAAGCAAGCCAATAACGCGGGCTCCTCCGTTACTGGAACTTGATCGACTTCATCATCTCCGTCATTTCGACCAATTCC
>QIAI01000202.1 GCA_003224995.1 Acidobacteriota bacterium | reverse complement strand
ATGGAGATGAACCCTTCCGTATTGGCTGCGGGATCGGCAAAAGCGACGTCGAGACGTGGCGCCATTTCGACCGCAGGGATGGAGTGGGCCTGCTGTGCGAGATAGCCAATCCAGAGGAGGGTGACCGCGTTGTAGGCTGCGCTTTTCACCAGGCTAATCATGGGAGCGGCGGCGCTGCCATAGCGCATCGCGACGCTGACCAGAATGACCTCAATGCTGGCGAAGACTCCAAAGCCCAGAGCGATCCCGAAGACCTGCTGGCGCCAGCAATTTTTGAGCAGGCGACAGAGAATCATCAAAAGGCAGAAAAGTCCGCATTGCATAACGCGGACGCTGCGATCGAAGGTAAGCACCACGGCCACGACACGATCGGCACTTCCCTGCTGATTGGTAAACGCGGTCACGATGGCCAGCAAAAGCAGGAGTCCGCAAGCCCAGCGAAAAATAACGGAGCCCAGGTTCTGGGCGCCGCCGTACTCCTTAAATACGTGTTGCAAGATCTCGTCCATTACGGTGACGGCGAGGATCACGCTGATGGCGTTGCCGGTCCAGTATGCGTCGAAGTAGCAGTGCTGCTCGGAATACCGATAGGTGAGAAACAGGATGCCCGACTTCAGAACCTGGAAGACGATGTAGGAAAAAAACCGAGGGAAAACGGGATGCAGTTTGCGATGCACCATGCAGGCGAGAAGGGCAATTTCTAAAGCAGGCCCGGCCACCCAACTCAAATACATTAACCAGTTCATCGCTTGGAAGGTACCCGAAGGCGAGAAGCATACCTCTCCCTCCACCGGCATGCAACTGCTTTCTCGGCGGTCGCGTTCCAGCTATGAGTTCAGGTTAAAAGCAACGTCGCATGCGGCAAATCGGCATGGGGTCGCTGCCGTCAGCGACGATGACGGTATGTTGTGTGGCGGCATTTGCCGGAGCGCTCTTGGTAACGGCACAGAACAATCCGATCAGGGCCAAAACGGTCAGCATGACCTCAACGATCTTGTTCACCCGGATGGCAACTGTGACTGTCTGGGGAAAAGGATTATTTTTGCGGATGATTGGAAGATCGGTTCCTTGTATTCCTTCCTGCCTTCATCTGTGTGCTACCGAAACTCCCGGCAGTGTTTTTGAAGCAGACTTGCACCCGCTCCGAGACATCACCTTTAATCGCGGAGATCGCGAATGACCAGGCGCTGCATCCGTCAGCGGACTAAGCGAAAAGGTTGGGCACCGAGACCAAGGCGTTTATCGTTGTGTCTCAAGCTCCGATAGCGGTCACGGACGCTTGCGAGACGCGCCTCGCTGTTAGAGTCTGGCTGCGCTGCGGAACTTGCGCCAGGCTACGCCGACAATTCCGGTGCCGAGTAGGATCAGGCTGGTCGGTTCCGGCACTGGACTTTGAAAGCTGAAACCATAGCTGAAATCCGAGCCATTCAGGCTGACTCGGAGCGTGCCGGCAGTCGGATGGAAAAAGCTGGGCAGGACAAAATCCGTGTCGATGAAACAGCCGGCGGAATCTGTGCAGGAATAGGTGGCGGTCGCGATATTGAACTGCTGTGCGCCGATCGTGACGGTGTAGCCCAGGGTGAAGGTTCCTAAGGGCGCGACGTTGGTCACAAAAATGAGGTCGCTGGGAAAGGCGCTCTGAAAAGAAGTTCCGGCAAATGTAGTGGTAAGCAGCGGCGAGTCGGCCGGCGTCAATTGCACGAGGTTGGTTCCACCCAACTGCGAGGCAAAATTATTCATCGTGGCGGCGAAGGCGGGAGCTGCGAACAGGAAGGCGAGGAGCAAACAGCGTTTCATGGTACCCTTTCGGCGCGGCGGACGGCCGGCGAAGGGCGGAAGTATACAACTGATTTGCCCCAAAATCGTGTGCAATCTATTCCATGGGCACCAAGTTCGTACTGGCAATCCCGGTCTAGTTGATGGATGTGTAAGAAAATGCAACTTGCATGCATTGCGTTGGTTGAAAGACAAAGTGGGGAGGTCTCCAACAATGAATATTTAGCCCTTACGATCAAATCTAGCTGCGGGCCGCCAACAGATCGCGCAACTCGTCTTTGAACTTGCGAAGTTGATCCAGGCGTTCGGGCGTGGCCTCGACGATCTCCTGTTTGCTCTGAAAGACCTTCCTACCGTTCTTCTCGACTAAGACGCCGATGGCTTCTCCCATATGCCAGCCCGGCGATCCCAAGATTTGCAAACCGTCCACTCCGGGCACCAGCATCGCGATGCAGCCATCGCGCACCACTCCGATGCACTTGGGAAAACGGTCGAAGGTCTGGAGTTCAAAGCCGGCGAGGTAGATGCGCTGGAGCTGGGCGGCCGGGTCCATTAGGGAGATTGAGTCATTGGGGAATTGAGAAATTGGGAAATTTGTAATTTGGCAATTGGTAATTTGTGATTTGCGAACCTGTTCCGGATCGAAGCAATCTGGAATCCGATTGCAAAATTGCAAATTACTAAATTACAAATTACCGAATTACAGATTCCTACATCTTGTATCGCCCCAGATCCTCATCATTGAGGTCTTCAAGCATTTTGCGGAGGTCTTCGGGCGTGAGGCGTTCGGAGCTGTTGGCGGCCAGCTTCGAGGATTTCAGGACTTCGTCTTCCACGAAGATCGGGCAATCGACACGCAAGGCCAGCGCAAGCGCATCCGAAGGCCGGGAATCGATGCTGATGATGCGGCCATCACGCTCGACCCAGATCACCGCGAAGAAGGTGTCGTCCCGCAACTCCGTCACCACTACTTTTCGCACCTGGGACTCGAGGCCGACCAGCACGTTCTTGATTAAATCGTGAGTCATGGGGCGGGGCGTGGTTACTTTCTCGATTTCGAGCGCGATCGCATTGGCTTCGTAGACTCCGACCCAGATCGGCAGAACCGTGTCACTGCCAATGTCTTTGAGAATCACGATGGGCATGTTGGTCACTGGGTCCATCATGAGGCCCCGAATTTTCATTTCTACTTCCATCATGGAACCCTCTGAACACTTCTGACGGACGCCCCTTCGTTCGGCGAACGCCTGAATACTTCCGATTTGCCCCTTATAACACCATCTGCCCCAGCAGGCTGTTGGGAAAACTGCCGGTTATTTGTACCGAGACATAGCTCCCAATGACCGGCGCAGTTGCCTCGGGCGAAGTGAAGTTGAGCGTTTTATTCTGCGAGGTACGCCCGATCCACTGGGATCGCGCATCATTTCTTCCCTCAACCATTACGTCGACAGTCTGGCCTAAATGCCTTTGATTGCGGCGCTTCTGAATATCTCTTTGCCGCTCCATCAGACTGGCCAAGCGGCGAGCCTTGTCTTCGTCCGAAATCGCGTCCTCCAGATGCAACGCCGGGGTGTTGGGGCGGGGCGAATATTTGAAAGAAAACACTCCGTCATATTCGACGGCATCCAGCAGCCCAAGGGTTTGATGAAAATCGTCCTCCGTCTCTCCGGGAAAGCCCACAATAATGTCGGTTGTCAGGCTGATCTCGCGGCGGGCCGCTTTGATCCATGCAATGCGTTCCAGGTATTGTTCGCAGGTGTAAAGACGCTGCATGGCATCGAGTACCCGGGTGGAGCCGCTCTGCACGGGAAGGTGCACATGATCGCAGAGCGAGGGCACGGCGTCGATTGCGTCAACGATATCCTTGCCGAAGTCACGCGGATGCGAGGTGGTAAAGCGCACCCGCTTCATGCCAGGAACCTCTCCCACAGCGGCCAGCAGTTCGGCGAAAGACTTCTTCCCTGCCGGATCCTTATAAGAATTTACGTTCTGGCCCAGCAACTGGATTTCGCTGTAGCCCAGGTCGGACATCTGACGAGCTTCCGCCAGGACAGAATCGGAGGTGCGGCTCCGCTCTTTGCCGCGGGTGTAGGGCACCACGCAGTACGCGCAAAATTTGTCGCAGCCTTCAATGATGGTGATGTAGCCGCGATGCGGGTTGGTACGGGAAGTGAACTCGGTTTCAAAGCACTCGTCGGTCTGGCGATCGTCGAGGCCGGTGACGTGGCGGTTCCCGGCCTCGATCTGTACCAGCATTTGCGGAAGATTACGGTACGACGCCGAGCCGCACACCATGGAGACGTGCGGAGCGCGGTCGAAGATCTTTTCCCCTTCCTGCTGGGCGACGCACCCGAGAACGCCGAAGACCTTTCCCTGCTTCTGATATTTCTTGTAGTCCGCGAGCCGGTGAAAGACCTTCTGCTCGGCTTTGTCACGAATCGAGCAGGTATTGTAGAGGACCAGGTCGGCTTCCTCCACGGTTTG
>QIAI01000201.1 GCA_003224995.1 Acidobacteriota bacterium | reverse complement strand
GCATTCGTCCGAATGCCATTCGCCGTCCAACTCGCGTTGACTCGCGGATGTCGAGCGAGTACGCGCGCCACCAGCGCTACCAGCAAATCGCTATGCGTGATCCGAAGGCCATCCTTTTCGACTTGCACAGCGATTTTCAGCCGCGCCTCGTTCAATGCTCCGGCATCGACTTCACGTACCACGAAAAAATGCGGAACGGTCGTCCAACTCTGGGCGGTGCGCTCGGCCATCAAGCGGCCCATCGGACTGATTATCGTACCCGGTTCGGGTAAAGCGGCAGCCTTTGCGCCGGAGGCCGCCGTCTCAATGTCCGAAGCCAGGATCTCCCCACCGGCACCGGAGCCGCGAACCTGTCCCAAGTCCACGTTCAGTTCTTTCGCCAGTCGCCGGGCTTTGGGAGAGATCTTCGCCGCCGTCGCTGGCCGCACGACCGCAGTCTCCGAAGCGGGTGTCTGCGCTTCCGTGCGCATCGTCTGCCTTCCCGACTGCACTGCCACCTCTTCGACTGGCACGGCCTCCCCTGGATTCAGTATCCAGGCGATCGTCTTCCCAACAGGAATCTCGGCGCCCGCCTCGGCTTTGACGCCACTCAGCACGCCTTCTCCAGGAGATTCGATTTCCATGACCGCTTTGTCCGTTTCAATCTCCAGCAGAGGCTCACCTTTGCGCACAGGGTCGCCTTCTTTTTTCAGCCAGCTGATGAGCTTGCCGGTTTCCTGCGCCATCTCCAGGGCGGGCATGACAACGCTGATAGGCATAATAGTTGGGGAGGGCTGAAAGCCCGTTAGTCTCCTACCGTGACGCGCTCCGATTTCGCGCTCGCTTCAATCAACTCTTTCACATCCCGGCTGGGCGCTGCTTCGCTCTCGCGCGTGGTCGGCAACGGGCCATTAACCGTGAAGTAATGTGCGCCAGCCACCAAAAGTTGTTCCGCTGGAAAACGGGTGATCACTTCGTGCCCGGTCGGCGTGACCACGATCTCTTCTTCGATGCGTGCCGCGCTCCAGCCGTCCGTGGAAGGCCAGAACGTTTCCAGCGCAAACACCATGCCGGGCACGATCTCGCAGGGATGATCGAACGACACCAGGCGGCTGATCACCGGCTTTTCCCAGATCGCCAGCCCGATCCCGTGGCCGTATTGCAGCGCGAACGCCGCTTCTTCATTGGGAAATCCGAAGTCGGTTGCCTTCGGCCAGACGGCGGCAATTTCCGCTGTCGTTCGGCCCGGCCGCACCAACTCGATGGCAGCATCAAGATAGTCCCGGCAACGCTTATACGCATCCACCATCGCATGCGATGCATACCCGATCGTGAAACACCGGTAGTAGCAGGTGCGATAACCCATGTAGGAATGAAGGATGTCGTAGTACACCGGATCGCCCGGCCGCAGCACGCGATCCGAAAATACGTGCGGGTGCGGATTGCAGCGTTCGCCTGAAATCGCGTTCACCGCTTCCACATACTCCGAGCCCAGGTCATACAGTACTTTGCTCACCAGGCCGACCGCCTCGTTTTCGCTGAACCCCGGCTTCATGGCTCGATACAGTTCGTCGTAGGCGGCATCGACCATCATCGCCGAAGTATTCAGCAATGCGATTTCATCCTGCGTCTTGATGACGCGCGCCTCCGACATGAGCGCCTGCCCGTCTACCACGTCGATGCCTAGCTTCTGCAAGGCAAACAGCACAGGCGGCTCGATGATGTCGATCCCTAACGGCTCTTTCTGTAGTCCGCGCATTTCCAATTCGTAACGAATCTTTTTCGCGACATCTTCCGCGCGCCCCATCTCCGGGGTCATGGCGCCGCGCAGCATCGAAATGCCCGGGCGCGACCGCTCCCCCAGCCACGGACAATGCAATTGATGATGCCGCGCCGCCGATCCGAAATCCCAAAGGATCGGCTCGTCATTCTGCGGCAGCAGCGTGAAGCGGTTGGCCTTGTCTTGCGCCCAAGTGCCGATGTGCGTCGCCGTCAGATAGCGCACGTTATTCATATCAAAGCAAAGCAGCGCGCCCATCTCTGACTTCGCCAGCAAATCTTTCACTCGCTGCAGGCGCTCGCGGCGCAGGCGATCAAAGTCAATGCGTTGTTCCCAGTCGACCGCCATCGTTCCATGTGTGGGTAGTGCCATGATGAGCCTCCTGCGCGGCCTCAGTCGCGATTACAGATCGCCCGCGCGGCTTCGAATACGCTGTTTTCAGTGGGCACGGTAGCGTCTTCCAGTGGCGGCGAGAACGGTATCGGCACATGCATCGCGCCCATTCGCTTCACCGGGGCGTCCAGATCGTAGAACGCGCCTTCCGCGATCACCGACGCAATCTCTGCCGTCACCCCATAACGGCCGTAGCCTTCGTCGATCACAATTACCCGCGACGTCTTCTTCGCGGAGTCGATCAGACTCTTCTCGTCCAATGGCCAGGTGGTTCTCGGATCGATCACTTCCGCGCTGATGCCGCTTTGCTCCAGCAATGCCGCCGCTCCCAGAGCCACCTGCACCATGCTGCTGGTCGCGACCAGCGTGATGTCACTGCCTGTGCGCTTTACATCCGCTGCGCCAAATGGAATCGTGTACTCCTCCGCCGGGACTGGTCCTTTGAGCTTGTACATCATCTTGTCTTCGAAAAACACGACGGGATTCTCATCCCGGATCGCAGTTTTCAGTAGTCCCTTGGCATCATATGGGGTGGATGGCAGCACTACTTTCAATCCGGGCACGTGGCTGAACCAGGCATGCAGCGATTGCGAATGCTGCGCCGCCGAGCGTCGCGTCGCCCCCAAGGTGGTGCGCATCACCATCGGCACTTTCCACTTCCCGCCTGACATGTAATGCACCTTCGCTGCCTGGTTGACCATCTGGTCCATGGTCAGGGTGATGAAGTCGCCGAACATGATGTCCACGATCGGCCGTAGCCCGGTCATCGCGGCGCCCACCGCCATTCCGGTAAATCCAGCTTCAGAAATTGGAGTGTCGAGTACGCGATCCTTTCCGAATTCCTCTACCAACCCGGAAAGCACTTTGAAAGGAGTGCCCGCCTCGGCTACGTCTTCACCCATGATGCAAACCGTCCGATCGCGCCGCATCTCTTCGGACAGCGCCTCGCGGATCGCCTGTGCAAACGTCAGTTCGCGGGTGGCTACTTCAGGCATATACATCCTGGTCGACTTCATCGGGTGAGGGGTACGGCGCAGCGATCGCAAACTCGACTGCCTTGTCCATCTCAGCCGTGAGTTCTTTTTCGATGGCCGCCAGCTGCTCGCTATCGGCGACCTTCTCTTTCAAAATCCAGGCAGCCATGTTCTTCACCGGATCACGTTCGGTTTTCCATGTCTGTTCTTCCTGCTTCGAGCGGTAGTACTCGCGATTGACATCTCCCACATGATGTC
>QIAI01000200.1:10424-12385 GCA_003224995.1 Acidobacteriota bacterium | reverse complement strand
ATCTGCGCGGCGTGGTGGACTTCTTTGTGTTTGATCCGAAGGATCCGAAGACCATGTACGCACACGCGACCGCCTTGTGGCGCAGCACCGATGGCGGAGAGAGTTGGGACGTGGTCTATCCCAGCGCGGCATCGATCAAGGGCGTAAGGATGAATAGCGATCATTCCGACGAAATCATTCTGGCGGACCCCGACCCTCTCGGAACAATTGCGGCCATGGCCATCGATTCGACGGATTCGAACGTGTTGTACGTGAGTGCGGGGAACAAAGAGAGTTCGGCGCTGTTTGTCTCGCGAGACTACGGGAAGAGTTGGCAGAAGCAGGCTGACTTGCCGGAGCGCCCGCAAGCGATGTGGGTGGATCCTTCCTCAACGCCTGAGAAGAGGGCGCTATTTCTTGCCGGCCAGAAGGCCATCATGGTGGCGAGCTCCAGCGGAGTACACAGCTTGCCGCTGCCCACGGCCGCGAACGAGGTATCGCTGGGCTTTGGGTCAGAGGCGCAGTCAACTATTTATGCATCTTCGGAACAGGGAATTTCGATTTCCACGGACGGCGGCGCCCACTGGCACAATTCGAATTTACCGGGTGCGGGTTCGAAAGTACGGGCGATTGCGACCAGTATGCGGCATCCGGAGATTGCGTACGTTTCGTACGATCATCTGAAGCTGGATGGAAAAACGTGGATCGGCGTCGCCAAGACCTCCAACTCCGGTGGCGAGTGGAAACTGGTTTGGAAAGAGGATCAGTCAGCCGCCAAAAACGTGCATGATGCCTGGATCACGGAACGCTTTGGTCCCGGATGGGGCGAGAATCCGCTGGCAATGACTGTGGCCGAGCAGGATGCAGATCTCGCCTACGGAACGGATCTTGGTAGAACCATGCGCACCAGCGATGGGGGTGCGACTTGGACGGCGCTGTATTCCCGTAAGGTGGACGAGGCAGGTTGGACGAGCAGGGGGCTCGATGTCACCACGAGTTACGGAGTGCATTTCGATCCGTTCGAGTCCAAGCGCATGTTCATTACTTACACCGATATCGGGCTGTTTCGCAGCGAAGATGGCGGAGAGTCATGGATGAGTTCGACTGCAGGTGTGCCGCGTGATTGGATGAACACGACGTACTGGGTGGTATTTGATCCCAAGGTACGGGGGCGCATGTGGAGTGTAAACAGCTACACGCATGATCTGCCGCGGCCGAAGATGTGGCGACATAACTCGCCCCTGAATTTCAAAGGTGGGGTGTGCCGCAGCGAGGATGGAGGCAAGCACTGGACACGGTCGAATGTCGGGATGGCGGAGACGGGCGCGACGCACATCTTGCTGGATCCAACGAGCCCAGTAGACGCGCGGGTACTCTACGCAGCGGGTTTTGGACGAGGGGTGTACAAGAGTTCAGATGGCGGCCGTCACTGGTCGTTGAAGAATGAGGGCATCACTCAGAAGGAGCCCTTCGCGTGGCGGTTGGCCCGAAGTTCAAATGGCGCGCTCTATGTTGTGATCGCCCGGCGCTCGGAAGATGGCAGCCTTGGGAACTCAGGCGATGGTGCCTTGTACAAGTCCACCGACGGTGCCGAGCATTGGCAGGCAGTGGCGTTGCCGGAGGGAACGAACGCTCCGAATGGCTTGGCAGTTGATCCGGAGTCACCGGAACGTCTATATCTGGCAGCTTGGGCTCGGGCCAGCGGCGAGCACGGGGATGGCGGCGGAATTTTTCTTTCTGAGGATGGCGGAAAGAATTGGAAGCAGGTACTCGAAAAGGACCGTCATATTTATGACGTCACCATCGATCCGGCGGATCCCAAGGTCCTCTATGCGACGGGGTTTGAGTCTTCCGCATGGCGCTCCATCGACCGAGGCCTGAGCTGGACGCGCATTCCTGGATTTACCTTCAAGTGGGGTCACCGCGTGATCCCTGATCCGCAGGACCATAATAAGGTGTACATCACCACCTTTGGCGGGAGC
>QIAI01000200.1:6584-10169 GCA_003224995.1 Acidobacteriota bacterium | reverse complement strand
GCGGAGAAGTCGGAGAAGGGCGTCGCACTCTCGCCCGAACGTCAGTATTTGGGAACGCCCCAGGAACTGCTCGCGGTTATGGATCGCAAAAACATCAAGTTGATGGTGAACTTGACGGGTGGGTACGAGAAGGGTCTTGCGGAAGCAGTTCAGAAATATGATCGCGCGTATCCGGGACGTTTCCTCACATTTACGGAGCCGTCATATTCTCATTTCAAAGTTGCCGATTATCCCAGGCTGCAAGCGCAGGCGATTGAGCAGGCACATCAGGACGGTGCTCGGGGGCTGAAGATCCTCAAGACCCTGGGACTCTACCTGCGGGAAAACGTCACGTCGGGCACACTGGTCAAGATCGATGACCCGCGATTTGATCCGATGTGGGATGCTTGCGGGCAGCTCAATATGCCAGTGGCGATGCATGTGTCGGACCCGGTTGCATTTTTCATGCCCACGGATCGTTTTAACGAGCGTTATGAAGAACTGAACAATCATCCGGACTGGTCCTTTTATGGCGGAGATTTTCCCAGCAACGCCGAGCTATTGCAGGCTCGAAACCGCGTCATTGCAAAGCATCCCAAAACAACATTCGTGACGCTGCACTTCGGAAACTTTTCCGAAAATCTGCAAAATGTCGCGGAGAATCTGGATCGCTATCCAAACATGTACGTCGACATGGCGGCGCGCATTGGCGAACTGGGAAGGCAGCCCTACACTTCCAAAAAATTCTTCGACAAGTATCAGGACCGGATTTTGTTTGCGACGGATGCGACTCCGCACGGCGACGAGTTTCCGCAGCAGGTGTTCAACGACAAGCTTTACGAAATTTATTACCGCTTTCTCGAAACCGACGACGAGTACTTCGATTACGCTCCTGCGAAAATTCCGCCGCAAGGGCGCTGGCGAATTTATGGCATCCAGGTGCCGGATGCGATTCTGCAGAAGGTCTATCATGACAACGCCGCGCGGCTGCTGCGAATCTAGATGAGGGTCATCCAACGAATCGCGATCCCAGGATTGCTGTTCTCGGTCCTACTCGCGCATGCCCAGGTGCGGGTCTGGCAGGGCACGCTTACGCTGCCGACGTACGAGGAGGGGCTGCCTGACCCGAATCCCGCTTTTGATCAGTTCACCACCAATCGCTTCAACTATCCCTACACTCTGCGCAATAACCTGACTAGCCGGCGCAGCGACCATGCCTGGCGAACGGTGTATTTGGAAAACGAGTATTTGAAGTGTTCGGTACTGCCCGATATAGGCGGGCACCTGTACACCTGCTTCGACAAGATTTCTGGCAAGCCGATGTTTTATGCCAACCCTTCGATTAAGAAGGCGGCGATTGCCTATCGTGGGGCCTGGGCTGCCTTTGGGGTCGAGTTCAACTTTCCGGTTTCCCACAACTGGATGACGATGTCTCCCGTTAGTTTCACTTTCGCGCAGCATGAAGATGGCAGCGCTTCAGCTACGGTCGGCAACGTCGATCGTGTGTACGGAATGGAGTGGACGGTCGAGCTGCTGCTTCGTCCCAAGTCGACGGTGCTCGAACAACGGGTGACATTAAGCAATCGCAGCGACGTCAGGCATCGTTTCTATTGGTGGAACAACGCTGGAGTGGAAGCGTGGGATGACACTCGCATCGAATATCCCATGCGCAGGACGGGGTCGACTACAGTGTGCTTGGCAATCAGAAAAAAGGTCCAGTCTCGATGTTCGCCCATGGAACCCGCGAGGGCTTCATGGGAGTGTGGAATCCTCATACCAATACAGGCACGGTACACTATGCCGAATATGAGAAAGTACCCGCCAGAAAGATCTGGTCGTGGGGAGTGGATGCCGATGGGCTCGATTGGCGGAAAGCTCTTTCGGATAACGATAGCGCATACCTCGAGGTACAGGCGGGGCTGTTTCGTAACCAGGAGACCTACGCATTTCTCGAACCGCGGCAGACGATTCACTTCTCGGAATACTGGATGCCAGTGCGGGAAATTGGCGGAATATCGCGCGCGAACCTTAGCGGCGTGGCGTGCCTTCAACGCGGGCGGGACAATTTGCGCGTTGGGTTCAATGCGAACCAGGCGATTCCTCGCGCCTCAATTTCCATTCTTAGGGAGGGGCAAAGCGTCGTGCACGAGACGGCGGATCTCGCGCCCGAGGGTTCGTGGATGCACGAGATCGCCCATCCCGAGAGGACAGCGAAATACAGCCTGGAAATCCGGGATACGCGCGGAACGATTCTTCTCCGCCAGACTGAAGGGGAGTACGACTGGGCGCAGCTATGACGATTGGATCGAGTTGGCACAGCAGGAGGAACTCAACGGGCGAAACCTGAGCGCGCTCGACGCTTACAAGCAGGCGCTCTCAAAGTATCCCGGGGCCTTCGTGGCGGGCAAAGGCGCCGGCCGGCTTGCGGCAAGCCTCCTGCGGTATGAAGAAGCGAAGTTTTTTCTCGAGCCGCTGCACGCAAGGGATACCACGGATACCGAGATCTCCTACTACCTGGGCATTGCTTACGAGGGCCTCAATGATCTCGAACATGCTCGCGGCGCATATGAGCAGGCTGAGCGATTACCCAACTTTCATTCAGCAGCGGCCGTCAAATTGGGAGAGTTGCTGGCGCGAAAGGGAGATCTTAGCGCGGCCGAGCAACATCTCAACGAGGCACTGCGAAGTTCTCCGCAAGATGCCCGAGCGCAGGAGGAGTTGATCGCGGTTCAGGCTGCAGCTAAGCGTACCCCGGAAACAAACCTTTTCGCGCAGCAAGCACTGTCTCGCTTCCCGCTCAGCTATCTGTTGCAAGAGGAAGCCGGCAAGCCCAATGTCCAGCAGTTGGCGAACGATGTGGACCGAGTGCTGAATCTTGCGTCGGAGTACATGCGGCTGGGCCTTTATCTGAGGGCTGCGGATGTTTTGTCGAGACCTTATCCGGAGCCCGTAGCCAATCAGAGCGAGCCGGGAGCTTCGCGTCCGCAGAACCATCCCATGGTCGCGTACTTCCGCGGGTATTGCCGGGAGAAGTTGGGACAACCCGCATCTGACGATTACACTGCCGCGGCGAAACTTTCGACAGCCTTTGTCTTCCCGAACACGGCCGAAGAGCTCACGGTATTGCATGCAGCCTTGCACGCGAATCCATCCGACCCGACCGCACACTACCTGCTGGGAACGTTTTACTTCGCGCGCGGTATGACGGACGCCGCGCTGGCTGAGTGGGCAGAAGCGCACAAACTAGGCCCGACATTACCTGTGCTCAGTGCGAGCACTGGGCTTGCGCTCCTGCACGTGAAGAATGATCCTGAGCGCGCCCTGCAGGCATTTCGATATGGTATGCAGAGCGATCCCGTAAATATCGCGAATTACGTGGGTGCCGATCAGGCGCTCAGCCTGCTGAATCGTCCTGCCGAGGAGCGAGTAGCGGCGCTCGAGAAGTATCCGAAAATGGATGTTGCTCCCCCAAGTCTGATTTTCGAATTGATCTTGAACCTGGCGGAAGCGGGAAGCTTCGACCGTGCCCTGGCGCTGTTTCACAATCGTTTTTTCCCTCGGCAGGAAGGGGGAACGAACGTCCGCCAGGTATGGGTCGAGGTGCAA
>QIAI01000200.1:0-6468 GCA_003224995.1 Acidobacteriota bacterium | reverse complement strand
ACGGTGTACAGCGCTTGCGGGAAAACTGCTGAAGCCAAATCGAAGTATGAGCTTGCGAAAACTGGGGCTGCGCCGGACCAAATCCGCTTTGCCTGGTTGGCAGCCCGGCGACTGCCGGACTTCGACGAAAAGGGCTGGCAGGAGCGGTTGCGGGTATCGTTTCAAGAGGCCGAGGGGCGCAGTGACACCAGTGGATTTCCCAGTTATTGGATGTATGCAGCCGGTTCTCTAGCAAAGGAATTAGGAAAAACGCAGGAAGCCGATGCCCGATTTCGAAAAGCACTGCTGCTGCCCGATCAGATGCTCTCTTATCACCTGACCAGGTTGGTCAAGAGTGAGGCTATGCCGTAATCAGATCGATTTTTGCCCGGCGCAAAGCTTCGCTGAATTCCGCGGGCACGCGAGTATCCGTAATCAGGCGGTGGATGCCGGAAATGGGGCCGATGCGAGAGACACTCCGGCGGCCCAGTTTGCTGAAATCCGCCACGACGTTCACCTCTTTCGAGATGCGCATCATCAGAGTGTTAAGTTGAGCCTCAAGCACGTCGGGTGTGCTGGGCCCGATATCGAGGTCGAAGCCATCCACTGCAAGAAAAAGACGATCCGCATGAAATTCCTTGAGCATGGCCTCGGCTTGCGGTCCTACGAACGAACAGGAGACNNNAATGTTGAGCGCATGGGTGATTACGGTGACGGACTGCAGGCGGCGGAGCTTAAGGTGGCGAGCGATTTCGGCGGTGGTGGTGCCAGAATCCAGGATCACGGTTTCGTTGTTCTGAATAAGTTCCGCCGCGGCGCGCCCGATGCGAGCCTTCTCCGCGTGATGCAGCGTTTTTTTCAGGCGAAGAGGATATTCCTGGCTGGCCTCAACTTGTCGTACTGCACCGCCATGGGAGCGAACCACCATGCCTTGCGAGGAGAGCGAGTCGAGGTCGGCGCGCGCAGTTACCGCGGAAATCGAAAATCTCTCCACCAGATCGCGAACCGTGACCTGGCTCTTTTGCCCGATCAGGTCCAGAATCTTGCGTCGCCTTTGTTCCGACAGAAGACGAGAGTCCTTGGGGCCTCGCATCAGTGTGATCCTTGTTGATTAGAACTCATTCGCAGGACACAACCATCTGCGTGTACCAGTCCTTTATACACGCGCCCAAGGCGTCTCGAAGAAAGAAAATAGTAAGTAAACGAAAGTCGGGTATCATTTCCGGACGATGCTGCGAAAAGGTGCATTGCCATTGAAGAATTATGAACCTAGGCATTTTTATGCGATCTGTACTTCGAATTTTGGTATTTGCTTTTGCTTCCTATATTTTTCGTCGAAAATGCTTCAGCCAGGACCCACGGCAGTTCAGTAACTCAGTTGCAGAAGATTTGACTGCATGAGAAGACGTGATTTCATTGCGGCCATCGCGGCATCGGCGATGAGTATGGCTTGGCCGGCGCGCGCACAGGAACGTCGCGCACGTCCGCGGTTGCTCATTGCTGAACGCGATCCCTTCACGGGATTGCATGTGTTGAAAATGCGCTACGCCTCAGGCCGGCGACCATCTGAGGACATGGAAGGCTGGGCGTTATCGTGGCGCTTGAGCGGAAAAGATGAGTTCGCCGAACGCGCGGTTGCCGAAATGCGGTCCAAACATGTGGCCTCCGGCGCCAAAGCTTCTCGTTCGTGGGTTGATTACGCTCGATGGTCCCTGGCGTTCGATTGGCTGTTTGACTATCCAGGATTTGATCGCGGATTGAAGGATCGGGTGGCTGGCGAGCTGACGGACGGTGCTGCCGCCATGTTAACCACTCCGGATTTCGCAGATCCAGGACAACTCTCTTATCACAACTATGCTCTCCGTTATCTTGCGTTGGCGGCGTTCCCGTCGGCAGCCGTGGAAGACTATCCCGACTGTAACCAGCGCTGTGCAAGTTGGCGACAAACCATTGCGGCGGGACTGGCGAACGTGTTCGACATTTCGGAATTTGTGAGCCCGCAAGGCAGCTACCACGAGTCGCTCGATTACATGCGGATCACCTGGGCATCGCTCGTGATGCTGGCAGAACTGCAGCGTACCGTGGGTGGAGTCGATCCTGCCCAGCATTTTTCAGTATTTCGAAACATCGGAGACACCTACCTGTACAAGCTGTTGCCTGACGGTACTCCTTCCCGCGAGGGTGATAACGAATATCCCGTTCTCGATTCCAGGGACACGGCTGTAGTAGGGTACGCGGTCAACCGCTTCAAGGACTCCTATAGTGCCTGGCTGTTACGCGAAAGCGGTTTCCTCGCGAAGGAGTGGGTACTCCCAGTTCTTGAATTCCTTTGGGACGATCCGGAAGTCACGCCGCGGAACCCGGCGCAGTCTCCGGAAAACGAGTTGCCGCGGCAGCGCTATTTTCCGGGGGTCGGTCATCTCGTGATGCGAGACGGGTGGACCCGCGACTCCACTTGGATTGAATTTGATTGTGGGCCTTACTTTGCCAAGCACCAGCATCTCGATCAGAATCAGTTCACGATCTACCACCGTGGATATCTCGCGATCGACAGCGGAGCAGATTACACCGATACGGAAAGTCCACACTACCTCAACTACTACCGGAGGACTGTCGCGCACAATTCCGTGCTGGTTTACGATCCGGCGGAAAAGTTCTTCTGGTCTGACAATCTGTTGGCAGCGGCAAACGATGGCGGGCAGCGGATGAATTCTTCGCGCTACTGGAATACGATTCGCAGTCGCGAGGATTGGGAGCGTACGCGCGACCTCTGGGACTTGGGATCGATGCGGGTGATGGACTATGTCCCGGGGCAATATCACTATGCGATGGGCGATGCCAGTAAGGCGTATGCGCGCGAGAAGTTGCGACGATTTACGCGCGAGATTCTGTACGTGCCGAAGCACAATGTTGTTTTTGTATTTGACCGGGTGGTGACCACACAACCTTCGTTTCGCAAAGTCTGGCTGTTGCATGGCGTGAATGCACCAGTGGTGGATCAGGACGATAAGGGAGAAGCCGGCAGCCGGGAATTTCGGAACGCAAAGACGTTTCGGTTCGCGGAAGGCGACGGAGAGTTGCTGGTGCGCCCCTTGCGGCCCAAAGAACGTGAGAACTGGCCTCTCGAACCGCGACAAGGGGCGCCTCTGCCAGAAGATCCGAAACTCCGCCACATGTGGAAACTTTTCTGGGGTGAGGATTTCAATAAGATTCTGCCTTCGAATGGCAAAAACGTGGTTCCCGGAGCATGGCGGATTGAGGTTTCTCCGGCGGTGGCTGCAGAAGAAGATTTTTTTCTCCATGTGATGGAAATTGGCGATGTTGGCAAGACGGGTCAAAGACGGGCGGAACTGATTGACGGCGTGAATTTCCAGGGGGCCGCCTTTGAGCATGGGCCGATGGTCCTGTTCAGTTCAGTAGGGGAGGGAGTCAGCAGCGGGGAAGCGTCGTTACCCGACATAACCTGCGATTCGCTTATCGTTACCAGTCTGTTGCCGGACATAGTTTATGAACTGAACTTCGGCGGATTGAATGTCTCCGCGTCTCCGTCCGCAGTATTGCCTGGCGTGTCGGCGGGTATAGAACGGATACGCACCAACTCCAAAGGTGTTTTGAGGCTGCAACGACGAATGCTGGGAAACCTGCGTTTGCGAATCGCACGGCTCTAAGCACACCATCAGTTTGCCAATGGATTAAGGACAGAGGACCAAAGACAGGCTTGTCTGATCGATAGCTATGGCCGACCTACCAGGTGTGTCGAACTCCAAACTGGAGATGCCCGATTCGCGCCGACCCGATGCGCGTTTGCGACATCCGATTGCGAATTTGCGATGGTGGATTGGTGCGCTTCTGTTGGGCTCCACCATCATCAATTACATTGACCGTCAGACACTGTCTTTGCTCGCGCCGTACCTGAAGCTTGAATATCACTGGACGAACAGCGATTACGCAAACATCGTGATCGGCTTTCGTGTGGCGTACTCGCTCGGACAGACCGCGTTCGGGCGCTTTATGGATCGGGTCGGCACACGCCGCGGTTTGTCGCTCACGGTTGTTTTGTATTCTTTTATTTCGGTTATGACATCGCTGGCCAGAGGCTTTTACAGCTTCGCGGCGTTTCGATTCTTGTTGGGTGCGGGCGAGTCGGGCAATTGGCCGGCGGCAACCAAGGCGGTCTCCGAGTGGTTTCCAAAACGTGAGCGCGGTCTGGCAACCGCACTGTTTGATAGTGGATCGTCTGTCGGCGGAGCCGTGGCCGCGTGGCTGATTCTGTGGATCTATTTCCGCTGGGGCTGGCGCCCCGCTTTTGCCATTCCGGGTTTGTTGGGATTCGGGTGGTTATTCGTGTGGCGGCGGATGTACTACCCACCCGAGTCGCATCCTCGGATCAGCGCCCCAGAGCGGGCGATGATCGTCGCAGACAAACTGGAGTCTCGAGAACATGTGGAGAACAGACGCCCACTGAGCTTGGGGGTGCTTTGGAAAATGCCGCAGACCTGGGCGGCGATTCTCGCCAAGGCATTGACCGATCCGGTATGGTTCTTCGTTACCGATTGGTTTCCCATCTACCTGGTGGCGAAAGGCATCGAACTGAGGACAGGGTTGATCGCGATCTGGATTCCGTTTCTGGCAGCAGATTTCGGAAACTTCTTCGGTGGATGGGTTTCGGGTTACCTGATCAAACGAGGGTGGCCGTTAGGACGGGCAAGGAAGGCAGTTGTCGTCTTCGGCGGCATCGGGGTAACTATGCTTCTGCCCACGGTGTTTACTACCAGGCTGTCTCTCATCGCCTTGCTGTTTGCAATGGCCACTTTCTCTTACGCAGCGTTCTCCACCATCGCCAACGTGTTGCCGTCTGATCTTTTTTATAGCGAATCAGTGGCGAGCGTCGCCGGTATGAGCGGGACGGCGGCTGGACTGGGCACGATTGTCGCTTTCAAGTTGATCGGACACTTTTCAGATGCGCGACAAGCCATGGGGGGACACTCCTTCGATCCGATCGTGATCGTGGCAGGCCTGGTGCCGTTCGTTGCCATGATTCTGGTCCTTCTGCTAGTACGAAATTCTGAGGCCACCCGGCAAGGCCTGGTTCGGTCAGTATGAGCCGGATTCTTTCCGATGGATACATTTCGATGTTTCGCGGCATCTCCCCAAAGAGCCCAGATGTTTAGCGTACTACCTGGAGAGTGATCACTGAGACAGAATGCCGGGGCAGGGTGACCGTGAACGAAAGACCCGCGCCGATCTTGTTTGTCGTGACATGTACCGCGTCGGGGTGGCTGAAATCGTTGGATGTCCTTAGCTCATCGCCGTCTAACGTTTCTATTTGTGCGTCTCGCCCAACCCGAACTCCCGTTAGCGACACTTTGGTGATGGCGTCACTTTCAGGATCGCTATTGACCGCCTTTATAAAGATGTGTCTACCATCGCTCGATCGGCTGGCGACCGTATCAATGGTGGGAATCGCCTTGCCTTCAATCGTGGAATCGAACGTCGGGCCCTGAAGCGTGCTCGACAATCGATCGTGTCCAAGGTGTGAAGCGTAGAGCGCATTGACGAAATAGGTAGGCGTAACGTAGACGGCATGGCGGCTCGCTTGAATGACACCGCCGGTCCACCCATTCACCATGTCAGATACGGCGCTCATCTGCACCACATCACCGCTGCGTTCAAACACATTCATCAGACGGGCCGCATACAGGGCGGATTCCATCGATTGCTGGCGTGGCAGAGGAAGCGTCGTATTCCACTCGTTGACGGCCAGCTTGACGTCCCGGCCCGGCGCGAGTTCCTTAATCATCTGCTGCAATTCGCGATACAACCGCTCGTAATGTAACGGCCGAGCCTGAAGGTTATTGTCATCTCCCTTCATCTCAGCTTCACCGTAGTAATGGTGGATAGAAAGGTAGTCAATATTTCTGCCCGCGATCTGCAGAACAGTGCGGTCCCATTCGACACTATTGTCACCGGTGGCGATGATTTTGATGGAAGGGTCAACGGCTTTCATCTTCGCAACGTAGCGATTCAGGTTCTTCGCATATGTAGTCTCGTCAGTGTGGCCGCGAACCCAATCTCCCCAGATCTCGTTTCCGATTTCCCAGTACTTGACGTGAAATGGCTCGGGACTGCCATTGATCGAGCGGAGAGCGCCATACTTTGATTGCGGAGATCCGTTGCAGTATTCAACCCAGGCTGCCGCTTCGTCTGCGGTTGCCCCACGGCCTTCCACGTTCACCGTGAGCGAGGGTTCAGCGCCAACCCGGCGCGCGAATTGAATGAATTCGTCCGTTCCGAAGTCGCTCGGCTCCAATTCATCTCGCCAAGCCGCATTCACCCAAACGGGTCGCTGGTCGCGTGGTCCGATGCCCCACGCCCAGTGATAATCCTGTGCAACGTTGCCGCCGGGCCAACGAACAAAGGCAGGATGCAAGGCTGCAATTCTCTGCTCCACATCGTGGCGAACTCCGCCTTCAGCATCGCCCGGCAGTA
>QIAI01000199.1 GCA_003224995.1 Acidobacteriota bacterium | reverse complement strand
GTCGGTCAGGCCGCTCTAGAGCGCCGTACTCTCGAACTTTGCCCCGGCGATGGCGAGACTCTGCGCGTATCCACAGGCATAGGAACCGTGGTTCCCGGCAAAGTGTTCTTTGTCCCCATTCTCAATAACGAAACCCTGATCGGTGTTCTGGAATTTGCAACGGTCTCCGCTCTCTTGGGCCGCCAACACTCATTGCTCGAAGCGCTGCTGCCCACGATCGCAATGAACGCGGAAATCCTGTCGGTGAACATCAAGACCAGAAAACTCCTGGAGAATACCAAACAACAGGCGGAAGCTCTGGCAGCGGTCGAAGAGCGCTCCCGTCTGATTCTGGCTTCGGTTGGAGAAGGCATCTTCGGGTTCAACACCGATGGGCTGATGGCCTTCGTGAATCCCACTGGAGCCGGGATGTTGGGTTACACACCGGAAGAACTCGTCGGGCAGTTGACGCACGCGCAGATTCACTATGCCCGCCCTAATGGCACCCGGTATCCGCGCGAAGAATGCAAGATGCACTTGACCTCGCGCGATGGCATTCATCGCATGGTCTCCGACGAAGTTCTATGGCGCAAGGACGGAACCCAACTTCCCGTGGAGTACACCGCTGCGCCTATCCTCAAGGAGGACAAAGTCGTTGGCTCGGTCGTGACCTTTCGCGATATCACGGAACGTATTCGCGCCGAAGCGGAGATCCTGGCTGCCAAGGAGGTGGCTGAAAAGGCCACGCGCGTCAAATCGGAATTTCTTGCGAATATGAGCCACGAGATTAGGACGCCAATGAACGCCATCATCGGCATGTCTCATCTGGCGCTGAAAACCAATCTGAATCCTCGTCAGAAGGGCTATGTCCGGAAGATACAGCAGTCCGGCCAACACCTCTTGGGAGTCATCAATGACATTCTGGATTTCTCGAAGGTGGAGGCAGGAAAACTGACGATCGAACACATCGATTTTGATCTCGACAGAGTTCTGGAAAATGTCAGCGATTTGATTTCTGAGAAAGCTAGGGCCAAAGGCCTCGAGCTGATTTTCGATGTTGACTCCTCGGTGTCCACCTCCCCCAAAGGCGACCCGCTGCGTTTGGGACAAATCCTGATCAACTTCTGCAACAATGCGGTGAAGTTTACGGAGCATGGAGAAATCGTCGTAAAGGCTCGCATGGAGGAAGAAGACGAGCGGGGCCAGCTGGTCCGTTTCTCTGTCAGAGACACGGGTATTGGCTTGACCGAAGAACAGAGAGGGCGACTTTTCCAAGCATTCGAACAGGCCGACGCGTCCACCACACGTCAACACGGCGGCACCGGACTGGGCCTTGCAATCTCTAAACGGTTAGCAAAATTGATGGGGGGCGATGTTGGAGTTACGAGCGATGTCGGCAAGGGCAGCACATTTTGGTTCACTGCGTATTTGGGTAAGGGGGAAGCCATTTCGAGGCGTTTTGACCGGCCGGACCTGCGGGGCCGTCGCGTCTTAATCATCGACGATAATGCGCAGGCGCGTGAAGTCCTTTCGAGCATGCTGAGTAGTATGACCTTCGTGGCCGACGAAGCTCCTTCGGGACAAGAGGGAATCGAAATGGTCAGCCAGGCCGCTGAACAGGGCAAACCGTACGACGTAGTTTTTGTGGACTGGCAAATGCCTGAAATTGATGGCATCGAGACCGGCAAACGCATTCGCTCACTGCCGAAACTTCTCTCGCCTCCACCCCTGGTTATGGTGACCGCTTACGGGCGTGAAGAAGTACTGAAACGTGCGGAGGAAACAGCCTTTGCGAATGTCTTGATCAAGCCGGTCACCCCTTCGATGTTGTTCGATTCCGTTGTTCAGGCATTGAATGGTGACCAAGAGAGGGAGCGCCAGATTCCAGCTGCCATCCCCTCAGCACGGGATCTCGGATGTTTGCATGGGGCACGCGTGTTGCTCGTTGAAGATAACGAACTCAACCGTGAAGTCGCTCTGGGGCTGCTCGAAGACGCTCATCTGTCGATCTCGCAGGCGGAGAATGGCCAGATTGCAGTCCAAATGATCGAAAAGGACGACTACGACCTGGTGTTGATGGATATGCAGATGCCTGTTTTAGACGGCGTGGCAGCCACGATGACAATCCGCTCGAATCCGCGTTTTCGCTCGCTGCCCATCATCGCTATGACCGCAAACGTCATGGCAGGCGATCGCGAAAAGTGCCTGCAAGCGGGCATGAACGACCATCTCGCCAAGCCTATCGATCCGGACAAGCTGTTCGACACCTTGCTGCGGTGGATTCCTCCGCGTGCTTCTGCGGCTGCAACTTCTGAGGGGACGCCTCCCATAAGTGTTCCAGATTCGCTGGTGATTCCGGGAATTGACACCACAACCGCTCTAAGGCGCACCGGTGGTAATCGCAAACGCTACGAATCCCTCCTTGCACGTTTCGCCGATTCTCAATCTGCAGCACCGTCGGATATCAGGGCCGCGATCGCAACCGAGGACGTGACCGCCGCTCGACGAATCGCCCATTCCCTCAAAGGCGCGTCGGCGAATCTTGGCGTTGACTCTCTGGCGGAAATAGCCGCTAAAGTCGAAGCGGCCATCGAATCGAAGCGAGCCGTTGAGCCGGACCTCGAAGCGCTCTCACAATTCCTGGACGCGGCGATTGCGGCAATCCGGATCGCAGTCCCTGCTGAATCCCCAACTCCTGTTCCCGTCACACACTACGTTGAGCCGGCTGCCGTTGCCCAACCGCTTGCGCGGTTAAAGAGGCTTCTCGAAGCCGACGACGGAGAAGCTTCCGACCTTATCCTCGAGGTTCGTCCGCAACTTTCGAATGTACTAACCGCGTCGGAAATCGATGCGCTCATCGGTCACGTCGGAAATTTCGCATATGGCGACGCGCTCAAGTCACTTTCGAACATTCTGGCGCGTCTCTCTCTGACCTTGGAGTGAACCTATGTCCGCTACGGCGCAACAAATTATGGCCGCCCAAAAACTAATCCTGATTGTTGATGACACCCCCACAAACATCGGGGTTATCTCTGGCGCACTCAGGGATTCGTACAAAACGAAGATAGCCACCAACGGCCCAAAGGCTCTCGCGCTGGCCTGCGCCGAAGAGAAGCCAGACCTCATCCTCCTTGACGTCATGATGCCGGAGATGGATGGTTACGAAGTGTGCATGCGACTCAAAGCAGACCCATCCACGCGCGAAATTCCGGTCATTTTCCTAACCGGCCAGACGAGCGCTGAGGACGAAACGCGTGGATTCGAAGTCGGTGCGGTGGACTATGTTCACAAGCCCTTTTCACCTGCTGTCGTCAAAGCTCGTGTGCGAAGCCGAGACGGCTCGGCAGATACAACTTTCCATTCTTCCGCATACAGTGCCGCAAGTTCCTGGACTCGAGATTGCCGCACGTTTTCTTCCCATGACTGCCGTCGCTGGTGATTTCTACGATTTTGTTCAGATCGACGACAAGCACCTCGGCATTCTCATGGCCGACGTGTCCGGACACGGGCTCCCCTCGGCTCTCATCGCCTCCATGCTTCAAGTGGCGCTGACTGCGCAAGTCGCTCATGCTTCCGAGCCCGCGAAGGTCTTGTCCGGACTGAACCGCGCCCTCTGCGGCAAATTCACGCAAAATTTCGTCACCGCCGCTTATGTTTATGTGGACCTGGAAAAGAGCCTGATGCGCTATGCCGGCGCGGGCCATCCGCCGGTCATGCAATTTCGTCCTTCGACCGGGAAGACAAATAAAGTGTTGGAGAACGGGCTCATTCTCGGAATGTTCGACGAAGCCACCTACGAAGCTATCGAATGTCCTCTCGAGCCGGGCGACCGCCATGTGCTTTACACCGATGGGATTCTTGAAGCGGCCAGCCCTGCAGCGGAGATGTACGGCGAAGACCGCTTCATGCACTTCATGGAGAATAATGACGCACTCAACGCCGAGCAGTTCGCGGACGCTTTCCTCGACGATATAGCCAAATGGAGTGGCCAGTCAGCAGGCCAAGGCCAACAAGACGACATCACGCTGCTTCTTTTTGACTTTAAGCGTTCCTAGGTCCTCGTAACATGTCAGAACCAAGTGCTAAATCAGAATCGCAGTATCGGTCCCACGAAGACTTCACCCTGAGAAGCTACAGTGCCGCCGGCATGAACGATGCAACCGACGCCGCAAATAAAGGCTACTTGGGGATCCGCAAAAACCGGCAGCCACTCAGCTTGAATCTTGAAGCCAAAATGGCGGCTGGGATAGAGTCTGATTCCGCCGCCAATGCCGAAGGAGAACCGCGTGAAGTGGATATTCGCACTACTGGAAACATGTGTGGCACCCACGCTGGCCAGCACGAACGGCTTGGCCCACGACGGCCAGTCTTCCACAAAAGGCTCGTGGCTGAAGTCTCCATGAAACTGATCAAGTATCATGTGCTGACGGGAAGGTTGGGGCGTGATGTCCTCCGAGTGAACGTAGGAATCTTGCCTGGACCAGCGTACTTCGACCAAATCTTCTTCCCGGAGGCGCAAACCGAGCGAAACTCCATAACTTGGGCTCGCGTCCACTACAACTCGAGGGTTCATACCCGTGACGTGGGGCTCAACGGGAAAGCTGATGCTGGTGCGGTAACCCACGAACGAAGTGAAATCAAAACGCAGCGGTTTTCGCTCAGGTTGCTGCTGGGCGCTGAGACCAGGCAAAAGGGCTATCAGGTGCAATGTCGCCATGAAAACAAGAACAGAGATTGTTTTCTTAGCCAATTGTCGGCATCCCCGATCTGACGCCCACACCAGAGCAGCGGGGCATAACTGAATAAGATCCCACTGGGGTCCCAGATTGAACATGTCGCGCACCGCCACCTCAAATCGCCGTAAGTCTACAACGGATTATGGGCAAGGCCACTATTCCCTGGTTGAGTGCCGATAACCGCTAATTCTGAGATAATCCGAAAAAAGAACGGGCCAAACGTGGCTGACGTCATCAAATGGGATGAGTTTCGCATGACGCTGTAGCGAGTGATTGGGTTTGCACGCGGTCAGTTGATGGTCAGCACTTGTCCACTACTGGTGCCGCCGCTAGAGCAGCCGAGGTCGCCGGTATTGCCAGCGGGCGTCTTCACCACGACGTTGAAGCTTCCAACAGCGGGGACCATGGAGGATGTAATCGTGACCCTGAGCTGGGAGCTGCTAGTCACCGTGGTTGCAAGGGTGGCGCCATTGAAGACCACGACGGAGGAGGAAACGAAATGACTGCCAGTCGCAATCATGGCGAAGCTGGCCGGTAGCTGTGAAAAGACTATGGTTTGTGGAGAGATCGAGTTGAGGATCGGTACAGGGCGGGCACTTCCGCACAGGGGATTCAGCGTGTTGCACCCAGGCAGAAGCGAGAGCACGACCAGCCCCGAACAGAGTCGAACGATCCGACAGGAGAAGAGCATGATTTGTAGAATCCGAAAAAACGATTGGATGTCACCCTCAATATTGTTCGAAAGTACCATCCCATGTGGCAGGTGTCTTAGGTCGTCAGTTTTGACGACATACGGATTGCCTTCACACCAAGAGTAGTTTTTAGGCTGTTGCCGGCTCCCAGGAAACTGTCAAAACCCACAGTGGAATTGACCGGCAGGCTGTGACGGCCATGATTCTGGATCTTGTGGCTGCACTGGGCTTCTGACTGTCGTAAACATCGTTTACTAGTTCTTGTTCGCAAAGTGAAAAATCAGAGGATTTCGATTTTTTCAAAATCGGCACGCGGAATGCTATAGATGCATGCGCCAGCGTTCATCTCGGGCATCGGGACAAGCAAAAGGCGATGGCTGTCGAGCACGTCGGCAGCCCATTGTGTCTCGCGCATGCTCCTCGGGCTTCCGACCGATTCGTTGGCGGATTCAGCGCTACTTTCTTTGTGCTACTTCATCTCGTCTTGGAGCTGCGGAATCCCGCATCATCGACAAATCAACCGGGACGTGTTCCGTCTCGGCGTCCGTTCGCCAGATAGATTGCAAAAACGCTGCAGGCTACCCACGGATGAAAAGCCGCCAGTGGCAGGATGTATTTCTTAGACCTCGCCAAGCCCGCAGAAACACTATCCACCCGGTGGCTCGGTTGACGGCTGCCGGGTATCTGAGGAAGGAAGAAAGTCGAAATAGGTAAGCCCGGATGGTGGTTCATATACGAAATCAAGGAGTTTGCGATCTGCTGGGGCGTGGTGATACCCGCATCTGCGATGTAGTTCCGCCGAATCGCCCCGGCATAATAGAGGTTGAGAATGCGACGAGAAAAGTCGGCGCAGTTGTTGAAAAACAGATCGAAGTGGCTTTTGTTCTTCCGCGAGTTGAGCACGGAGATCACATACTGATCCTGCGCTTCTGTAGTCTCGATCTGAAAGCCATAAATCTTGCGATTGTAGGCCGCGCCGATTAATTCGACCCATGATCCCTTCGGAGTTTGGCCACCCGCCCCGTCGGGAACAATCTCTCGCAGATGGTTGCGCCGGTACTCGTCGCGGAGATAGGCGACCGTCTCGGCGTTAGCCTCCTCCGGAATGCTTGCGAAATCCTCCACTGCATAAAGGTAAGGGACTAGCGGGATCGCGATCCAGTCGTATCCGGAGAGCTTGCGGTAGCGGCTGATCACGATTCCAAACTCGCCAGGATCACAACGCCGCAACACGACGGGTGTCTGAGCGCAGACCCGCGACAAGTAAACAGAAGCGTGACCCGTAGGATTGATGGCCCCAA
>QIAI01000198.1:10489-11034 GCA_003224995.1 Acidobacteriota bacterium | reverse complement strand
AGTCCGCGACTCGGGCGCGGGCGCCCTCATGACCCGAATTTCTCCGGAGTGCCTCCAGGAACGCGGCGAATGCTGCTTGTGAGTTTCGCTTGACCTGGTACGTCAAACCGCGATCGAAATCGGACTGGCCGCTCGTCACGTACTCCGCCAGCCCGTCATCTTCAATTTGCCACACTTCAGAGGGCGAGGGATTTTCGGCCACAATCTGGAACGCCATTGTGTTGAATCGCTTCTGCTGCGTCTGCGGATTCGTCACCGTAATCGTCAGCCGGTAACTGCCTCCGCCCAAACTTGCAGTCTCAATTTTTTTCCCGTTCACCATTGAACCGTGTGGGTCAAACTGAGAGGTAGCAACGTCTTCGTGGATACTCTGTGCGGTGCCCGAATAGCTGGGACGGCCATACGCGTAATCGACCAGAAGTTTGGCATCGGCTGCACTATTCCCGGCCGGCTGGGTTCTCCAGATCTGGTAGAAGAACTTCAGATCCTGCCCCGGAACCAGCGCGAGATCCTGCGACACATAAGGACGAAAACGAATTCCGCCA
>QIAI01000198.1:8275-10481 GCA_003224995.1 Acidobacteriota bacterium | reverse complement strand
CGGTGATTAAGAAATCCTGCGCTGTGACCTCTGGGATGGTCACCATGCGTTCCGCGGGAAAGCTGGTCCTGGTGAGCAGGTTGGTAAACAGAAACTTCAACGTATATTTCCCGGGTGACAGCGGCACCCAACCCTCATAGGAGACAGGCTTCCCCTTCACTAAATCCAGATCGTCCTTGCCCAAGTACTTCGCAACTTTCTGCTCGCGGTTGTAAATCTCTTTTCCATTTTCGCCGAACACCCGGACCATCATATCGAGGGAGTAGTAATAGCGCTTGTCGTCCTGGGCCACTGCGAAGTCTTCCGGCTGGGTGAGTCGCAGCGCGTAGTGCAGTCTGACCTCGCCGCGCGCATCGCGCATCGCGTCTTCGCTCAGCGCCTGGCGCAACTTCAGCGCTTCCACCGTAAACGGATGATTGGCAAGATCGTGGATCGTGCCCAGCATCAAGTCCGACAAAAGTGTAGAGCTCGCATCATTGATATTGACCGGCTCGCTTGGAATCAGGCTCAGTGTGGTGCGCGCCACTTCCCGTCCCAGAATGTGATCGATCTGTTGAAACGACTGTAAGCGTCCTTGCTCGGCCTGGATGCCGGTCACCAGCTTCTGCGGACCATCCATGTACGGGCTGTAAAGCCGGAAATCCCCCATGTCTTTCTCGTAAAACACAACGTAAAAGAAAGGCGGCAACGCCGGATGGCTGCTCGAGTAAAACCAGATCTCCATCCCACGGACGCCCGACTGGGTTACGTAACGAGCTTTCTGCTGCGGAGCGCCTAGCGTGATATAAACCCGCCCCATGTCCGTGGCCCAACCATCGCCGCGCCCGGACGGCGCAAAGTGCTGACTGGCGTACTCCAGCCTCTGATAGTGCTCGTCCCTATAGGAATTGGTGGGTGCGCCCGGGTTGGGATTGCGTACCTCCCAGAAGCGCTCAATGAATTTCTCCCGCGCCTCATCGGTGTTCAGCCCGCGAAAGGTTGCCCGCTCTTCGTTGGTGATGATGTAGGCGACGTCCTTCTTCAGCCACTCACTGTATTTCGGCGGCAGCTTCTCGCTCGCCGAACAGGTCAGCGTCAGGATAAAGATAAGGATCCACGGAACAAGGTTGGCAGGACGTGGCGAGCCCAGTGTGGAGCGGGAGACTGAAACAGACATAGGCATCCAGTTATCTCGTTAGCGTATTGTTAATCTTAGGTACGCGTCAAGCTGCCGCGCTCACGCCGGAGAAAGCAACCCCGTTCCTTGGGAGCTAAGTAACGACTTTCAGCCATGTTGCACGACCCTTATCGGGAAGGCCTTCGCCTCTTTAACGAACACCTTTTCTTCGACGCTCACGAAGCGCTGGAAGATGTCTGGCGCGCCGCTTCCGAGCCGGATCGCAAGTTCTTTCAGGGACTGATCCAGGTCGCCGTCGCGTTGCACCATCATTCGCGCGGCAATATGGTGGGCTGCCGCTCCTTGCTCGAGCGTGCCCGTCGCAACTTGACCCCATATCCACCAGCGTACGGGGGACTCGATCTCGCCGCCTTTCTTCATTCCGTCGACCAGTGGCGCGTCGCCCTCGAAAGCGGCCGCCCGGCTCCCGAGCCTCCGACTCGTATCCTGGCCGACCTCCTGCAAAGTGTGGGGCGCTCTCACCCGCCGCAACCTGCTAGACTTTTCGCTTCGTGAATTCCCCATCCAGTTCCAAGAGCAACGCCAGCCGACCCTCGGTCCCCATGCTCGACCTCGGCCGCCAGTACGCCGCCATTCGCGACCAGATCCTGGCGGCCATCGAACGCGTCTGCTCGTCACAACATTTTATTTTGGGCGCTGAAGTGGAAGCCCTGGAGAGCGAACTCGCAACTTTCACCGGCGCGGCTCACGCCGTCGGCTGCGCATCGGGCACCGACGCTCTCTGGTTGGCGCTCGCGAGTGTAGGCGTCGGTCCCGGCGATTCCGTCATTACCACGCCTTTCAGTTTCTTCGCTTCCGCCAGCGCCATCGTCCGCGCCGGAGCCCGTCCCGTATTCATCGACGTCGACCCGCACACTCTCAATCTTGATCCCGCGCGGGTAGAAGCCCATCTGCGAGCCGGAAAATCCGCTCACCTCCGTGTCCTGCTTCCAGTGCATCTGTACGGCCAGTGTGCCGATATGGACGCACTGCTTCGTCTGGCTGCGGAATTCCGATTGACCATCGTCGAAGACGCCGCCCAGGCCATCG
>QIAI01000198.1:4850-8258 GCA_003224995.1 Acidobacteriota bacterium | reverse complement strand
GCTTTTATCCTTCCAAGAATTTAAGCGCTTACGGGGATGCGGGCCTGATCACCACCAACGATCCAGATCGCGCAGACCAGATGAGGCGTCTGCGAAATCATGGCAGCCCGAAACGTTATGTTCACGAAGAACTCGGTTGGAATTCTCGCCTCGATGCCATCCAGGCCGCGGTGCTGCGCGTGAAACTTCCGCACCTGGAGACCTGGAATCAAAAACGCCGGGAGCGCGCGGCCAGCTACGATCGCCTGCTCACCCAGTCCGGCTTAATCGCACCCACGGGAGACGCTCCCGTTCGCGTGCTGGTGGCCCAGCCGCAAGCTCATCACATTTATCACCAGTACGCGATCCGTGCCCACCGACGCGACGATCTTCGCGAGTTTCTGAATCATCGCAGTATCGGTACCGAAATTTATTACCCCATTCCGCTTCACCTGCAGCCGGTATTCACCTACCTGGGATATCGCGAAGGTGACCTCCCCGAAGCCGAGCGCGCTGCAAAGGAAATCCTGGCCCTCCCTATGTTTCCCGAGCTCACCGAAAGCGAGCAGCAATGGGTGGTAGAAAGCATTGCGGAGTTCTATTCGTAAAGGAAAGTTTCAAGTTTCGAGTTTCAAGTTTCGAGTTTCAAGTTTCGAGTTTCAAGTTTCGAGTTTCCAGTTTCGAGTTTTAAGGTGTCAAAGTTTCAGAGTTTCAAGGTTTCAAGGTTCGAGTTTCGAAGTTTCAGCCGCAAGACCTGACACCCCAGACCTGAGACTTGAGATCTGAGACTTGAGACTTGACACTGACACCTGACACGTGAGACCCGACACCTGAGACCTGACACCTGACCTAACGCTCCAGACACTTCCCCATGAACTCCCCCAAATCCTTGGTCATCTTTGCGTGGGAAGCTTGATCCACATACACCATGTGCCCGGCTTCGTAGGTGGCATAGGAAATATTCTTGCGGTAATCCGGCCCCAGATTCAGATGATTGATGGAATAGTTTGCTGCGGCATACGGCGTCGCGAGATCGTAGTAGCCCTCCATCACCAGGACCTTTAGATAAGGATTCTTGGCTAACGCCGCCCGCAATCCCGGCGCAGTATTCGGAAAGCCTTTGATCGCCTCGCCCCAATCCCACTTTTGAAACCCCGGCTCATCCCAGGCAAAGACTTTGTACGGCATATCGACTTTGTATCCCAATTCATTGCGCACGTAATTGTTGAACACGGCGGTGTACGGGGGCACGATCGCCGACGCGGTCGGATCGTAGTCGCGCGTGTCCAGCAAACCTTCCGGGTCGATGCCGGTAAACCGCCCGTCCAGACGGCCGGCGCGCAGTTTCTTATCGAGCAGCAGGTTGCGCGTGAACTGTTCCACATCGATTCGCAAATCGGCATTGTCGATCAGCTTTTTGTCGAGGCCGGTATATCGCGCGTAAGCGTCGATCACCTTTTGTCGTTCATCGCTCTCGAGCGCATCGCCTTTCGCCAGAGCCTGGGCGTAGTCCGTCGATGCCCAGCGCTCCACCTCCTGCCGGGTCTTATCCAAATCCTGCATCAGGTCCGGCGCCAGCCGCTTGTGGTAGGCGGCAATCATCGTGAACGACGGCACCAGCAAAACGTAGGGTACGTCATTGTTCTTGGACCACTCCAGCGTTCCGAAATCCATGGCCGTCGAAAGCAGCGTGATCCCGTTGAACGCAATTCCGTGGTCCGCCAGGTAATTCGCGATCCCCGCCGCCCGCGTCGTCCCGTAGCTTTCGCCGAGAATAAACAGCGGCGACGGCCAGCGCTCGTAGCGCGTCTGATATAGCCGGATAAATTCCCCAAACGCCTCGACGTCCCCCTTCACCCCCAGGAACTTCTTGGTCATGTCTGCACTCGCCGCCCGGCTGAATCCGGTTGCGATCGCATCCACGAACACCAGATCGCTCTTGTCCAGGAGCGTGTTGGGATTGTCGATGATCCGATAGGGCGGTGCTGGCATGAACCCGCTCGGCTGCAACACTACCTGCCTCGGCCCGACGGCGCCCATGTGCAGCCACACCGACGCCGAGCCCGGCCCTCCATTGAAGCAGAACGTCAACGGACGCTTTGCCGCCTCCTGCCCGTCGAGGGTGTAGGCGACGAAAAACATTTCCGCTTCGATCTTTCCATCTCCACGCTTGATGGGCAGCCGCCCAACCGTCGCCGTGTAGCGGAGCGTTTTCCCCCCTAGCGTGACCTGATGGTGAGTCACTACGGGCGCCACCTCGTCCACGTCGTAGCGTTCTTCCTTATCACCCGGCGACTCTTTTCCGGCCTCCGGCTTCTGCTCCGGGGCAGCCGCCGGCTTCGCGGGTGGCGCTTCCGGCTGGGACGCCGTAGGTTCCAGCTTGCTCTTTTTTTCTTTGGCTCTTGGATTCTCGGTTTTAGAGGAATCCGGCTGCTGTGACAGGGCACTCGTGCAAAGCACAAGCGCAATCAAACTCCATGTAGGAAATCTCATGAATTCTCCGCAAAGTGAACGTGGTTCCAGCCACCCACGTGATAAGCAACGCATTATAGACGGGCGAACGAGAAGAACCGTTCTCAGGTGTCAGGTGTCAGCTGTCGGGTGTCAGGTGTCAGGTGTCAGGTGTCGGGTGTCAGGTGTCGGGTCTTAGGTCTCAGGTCTCGGCGGCTGAAACCTTGAAACTTGAAACCTTGAAAGTTTGAAACTTGAAACCTGAAACTCGAAACTGAAACCTGAGAACTGAGACCTGACACTTGAGACTAAAGTCCGCACTCCCGTTGCCGATGAGAAATGAAGACACTATGGGCACCCAAGCGCACTCCGCTCCCTCCGAAAAAGCTGTTCCCTGCATCGCCCGCCAGCCCATCCTGACTGCCGACGAGAGCGTCATCGCGTATGAGCTTCTGGTTCGCGACGACGCGGAAGAGACGCGCTCGAAAACCGATACGGACGAGGCCACCCGCGCCACCATCGACGCGCTCAATTTGATCGGTCTGGGCGTGCTCTGCGACGGCCGCGCCGCCTTCATTCCCTGCACTCACGCCATGCTGCTGATGGGCTACTTCTCCCTGCTTCCGCCCGCTGAGGTGGTAATCGAACTGCAGGACAAGGTGCCGGATGACGGGCAGGTTCGTGGCGCCTGCGAGGCATTGAAGCAGAGCGGATACCGGGTTGCGCTCGACAACTTCGCGCCTGCCGACCGGCGAGCCGGGCTGGCCCAGTATGCCGACTATCTCAAGATCGATATCCGCCAGTACCCGTCCGCTCAGACGGCTGCGCTGGTCACCGAGTACGGCAGTAAGTCGTGCTGCATGCTGGCCACCAAGGTTGAAAACCGCCAGAATTTCGTGGATGCCAAGCACAGCGGCTTTACTCTCTACCAGGGATATTTCTTCCGCCATCCCGAGCGGCTGCGTGCTCGCCAGATCC
>QIAI01000198.1:3448-4778 GCA_003224995.1 Acidobacteriota bacterium | reverse complement strand
CGAAGAGCTCATCAAACGCGAACTCTCGCTGTGCTACCGCTTGCTGCGCTATTTGAACTCACCCCTGCTTGCCCTGGCATCGCCGGTAAACTCCGTCCGCCACGCGCTGACTTTGCTCGGCGAGCGCGAAACCGTGCGCTGGATCCGCATGGCTACGACCCTGGTCATGGGACAGGAAAAATCTTCCGACCTCGTGCTCTCTTGCCTGGTGCGAGCCCGCTTCTGCGAACTTCTCGGTCCCAAGGTTCCCCATGGCAAGTCGGATCTTTTCCTGATGGGCATGCTTTCCCTGATGGACGCAATCCTGGAGATGCCGATCGGCGTATTGATCGAGGAACTCTGTCTCGATCCCGGACTCAAGGCCCAGCTTCTCTCCGGAAAGTCTGGAAGCAAAACTCCGCTCTCGCCCATTTACGATCTGATGATTGCGCGCGAGGCGGGCAACTGGGAAGCCGTAACCTCCATCGGCAAACAGTTGAACTTGTCCCTGGTCTTTATCTCGCAGAATTATAACGAGGCCATGCGCTGGGCCCACCAGATCACCAGCGCCGGACGTGCCCCGAGCACTGCAAAGGCTTAGGTCCGGTGTCAGGTCGGGTCTCCAAGCGTTTCTCAGCAAGCTGCCAGAACTCTGATCAAGAGCTCGAGGCACCAAAAATTCAAGTGCGCAGTCCCGCCCTGAAGCTCGACCCAGGAACCTACGCCGCAAAGACCAGAGTCCAAGTCCTCAAGACCTGAACCTGAGACCTGACACCTGAGACCCGAGACCTAGACCCTGCCTTTCCGCTTCTTCTTCGCGACCGTCGAAGGTTTCGATGGCGCTTCCCCGGGGGCCAGAACTCGTCGCACCATGGGCGTATTCATTTTGTATTTCCGCTCCGACACCTGCCCGTTCTCGTCTTTCACTCGGAGAATGAATACCGGCAAATCGCCTTCTTTCCCGAAATCCTCGTGCGTCACCGTCACCGGCAACATACCATTCAGGTTGCGCTCGCGGTACGCCGTCTCATAGCGATGCCGCTTCACATTCCACGTGAACACATGCACCTTGTCGAAATCGAACGGCTGCCCATCCTTCGGTTCGGTGAGCAGCACCAGGTATTGCGGAACTTTCTTGTCCCCGTCTTGCACTTCGTTCAGCACGAAAAATGCAATAAACCGCTGCCCCTCGGCATATTGTGCAATCTCCAACGGCACATCCAGATCCACCATGCGAGCCAGTACCCAGCCCGCGTGTCCTTGCGCATCCCGGATCAGCCACCAGTCTTCCATCGGCGGACCGGCGGCCTTGTCCTTTTTTCCGGGGCTGGGCGGCGCCACTACTCCACTG
>QIAI01000198.1:0-3245 GCA_003224995.1 Acidobacteriota bacterium | reverse complement strand
ACTTTGACGAAGCGTTTCTCCCGGTCCAGCACATCCAGCCGATCGCCGTTCTTGACGGTGGCGACCTTGTTGTAGACCGCCGCCACCCGGTCGCGCAAAAAACCCTGCGGCGCTGAGACGTACATCACCTCCAGCACCCGGCCCTTGCCGCGCCCGCATCCCGGCAGCATCGCCAGGCAGACGGCAACGATCCAAAAGCTTTTTCGGAAGACTGGCAGAAAAGATTTCACGGAGTTCTTAGAACACTATAACGCGCAGCAGAGCTGGTTGCGTAGGTGGAAGGTGCCGGCTCCGAGAATGCTGCGCAATCTCAAGGGCGAAGTTCAAAACCAAATCGGACCGCTCCGGTCGCATTAACTAAGAGATAACATTTGCGTTTAGATGGCCCAGGCCGCGTGTTTTCCGTTTTGGAGGCTTCGGTATCACCCGGCGATCGAAAGCCGCGCCACGGCCCTGCAAACGCCAAGGACGGGTATTCCAGCTGACATCGAGAGCAGCAGCCGGGCACAAAGATGGGCCTGAACCCATTTTCAATGACTTAGCTTTTAGATATCGGACCGCAAGTCGAGCTACTGAGTCACGGTGATTTGCAATGTTCCGGTCGCGCTGTCGGTCGAATCCGTACCCGTGATCGTCACCGTACCCGTGGTCCCTGCAATCGTTCCGCTGGAACCGCTGGTGATGTTGATGATGTTCGAGTTGCTCGACGCGAACGTGGTGGAAGAGGTTACGTCGGTGCCATTCAACGAGGCAGTAAAGGTGATCGCCGTGCCGGTCGGGTCCGTCGCCAGGCTGATGGTAGTGCCTAAACTGGAATTAATGGTCAGCGTCGTCGCTTTTCCGACCGTGACCGTGATCGTCCCCGAAACCACCGATCCGTTGGACGACTGCGCTGCAGCCTGCACTGTCGAAGACGACGTGCTGCCGGTGGTTGGCAGCTTCAAAGCCGTCACCAGGCCCGCCGCATTCACACTCACAAAATCCGGATTGGAGGTTACGCTCCAGGTGGCGGTACCAGTGAGATTCTTGTGACTACCGTCGTCATTGACGCCCGTCGCCTGCAGTTGCAAGGTGCTCCCCACGTTAGGCAAATTCGTTGATTGCAGCGTGGAGACTGAGATCGAGGTTAGAACTGGGTCCACGAAGAATCCGTGACAACCCACGCCCACGGCCATAAGCAGAAGAACACCTAGCGATGCAACCACTTGAAGCTTGCGACGGCTACTTGACATATTGGGAAAACCCTCGGCAATGACCCGGATGCGGGACAGATCGGGGGCTTGTGCAAATTGTAGCAGACCCGCCCCGCCTTGGCGTTCATCTCTCTGAATCAGATGGACCTGGAGGTTTACCAGCCGGTTTCATCCGATATTTTTCTCGGGGCGAGCACGGCTCCGCACCACCAGCGGTGAACGCTATAATTAGCGCAAAATCCCCATGAGAGAACGACCGTTCCTCCCAGCCTTGCAGCAATTTCTTGTCTTTTTGCTAGTGACATCCGTCCTGACAGCGTGGACCCAGACGGGTGCGGGCACATCCTCGCCGAGCCAGAAGACTTCTCGCCGGCCACGCAGGACTTTGGCGACGCCCGTCTCCGCCAAGCAAGCTGCTCCCAAAGTGTGCGCCCCTTGCATTCACGCGCACATGAATTTTCTCGCCTCCGACGCGCTCCGCGGACGCGGCAGCGGAACCTCCGACGAACTGGTCGCCGCCACCTACGTGGGTTCGCAACTGGAACAATACGGCGTAGAGCCGGCCGGGGATAACGGCTCTTATCTGCAACGCGCCGTGGTTGAACAGCAGACGATCACCGCGCCGCCGCAGCTGCATTTCATGACGCCAGGTGACGGCATTCCCGCGCAGTCCATCCGCTGGACCCATGGCAAGGAGATGCTGATCCTTTCCCTGGCTGCGGTGAACTTCAAAGGTCCTTTGAAGCGGGTGGATACGGACCGTGGCGGTCCCTCGTTCAATCAAACTGCGTTTACTCGAAGTTCCGGGCAAGCTGCAACCAGCCCCCAGACCACGCCGCCGGGAGCGGTGGTTCTGGTTCTCGGCAAAGATCGCAAGAAGCTGCAAGCCACCGCGCTGGCGGCAGTGAAAAGCGGCGCCATCGCGGTGCTGGCGCCGGCATCGCCTGAAACACTGCGCGCTTGGGACGAACGCGCCAAGGAATTGCCCACGTTGCCGAAAAAACTGGAAAACAGCACCGCAGAGCCTGCACTCGCTGCACACAGCCCGAATTTCTTCGCGCTGAGCGACGAGGCCATGCAGAGTCTGAACGGCATTCCGGATGGCACCACGTTTTACTTCGAAGCCACGGCCACCCCGCCCGAAAAAACCTTCACCTGGAATGCCGTCGGACGCATTACTGGATCCGATCCCGCTTTGCGGGACAGTGCCATCCTGCTGAGCGCGCACCTGGATCATCTCGGCATTGGCCCTGCGGTGAATGGCGAAACCATCTACCACGGCGCCGACGATGACGCCTCCGGAACCGTCGCGGTTTTAGAGCTGGCCCGCGCGCTGGCCTCCGGACCCAAACCGAAACGCACCGTCGTGTTTGCCTTCCTCTGCCGCTGGCCGAGATTGCCGCCAATCTGGAGTTCGAAATGATTGGCCGCCCCGATCCGAAGTATCCCGGCGACTCGCTCTGGTTCTCAGGCTGGGAACGTTCGAACCTGGGGCCAACCTTGGCGGCGCACGGCGCCAAGTTGGTTGCTGACGCGCGTCCCTCGGAACACTTCTTTCAGCGCTCTGATAATTACGTGCTCGCCAAAAAGGGCGTGGTGGCGCAAACCGCATCCAGCTACGGCCTGCACTCCGATTATCATCGGCCCACCGACGATTTGGCTCACATCGATTTTCCCCACATGACCGCCGTGATCAGCTTCCTCATCCCAGCCATCGAATGGCTCGCCAACTCCAAATTCAAACCGGAATGGAAGCCGGGGGGGAAACCTTGAATCGGTCGTTGGTCTTCAGTCGTTGGCTAAGACTTCGTGCGGTTCGCGGCCACACCGAAACACTTTGCGAGCAGTAGGTCTTAAAAAGAGTTTTGGAATAGATGCAGATACCCAGAACTGGGTGCGAATGAGCAGGTGAAGGAACAGATCCAAATCAGATTTGACCGACGAGCAACGACCAAAGACTCACGACCACTATCAGGCCGTCGCGCCGGCTTCCATTCTCATTTTCGAAGTCCTGCAGTCGCGATCACCACGAAGTCTTCGCCAACGACCAAG
>QIAI01000197.1 GCA_003224995.1 Acidobacteriota bacterium | reverse complement strand
TTGCCTTCCGCTATGACACGACGACGGTCGCCATCATCCTCGGAGATACGGCCGAGAAGGAAGCTTTACTGGCCGTCGAGAAATTGCGCAAGCTGGTTGCTGACGTTCGTTTGCCAGGGAAAGACCAGCCCCTGTCGTTCAACGCCGGGCTCGCCGAAGCGGTAATGCGCACTGCGTATGATCCGGTCGACATCGTCACCGAAGTGATCAACCGGGCCGAGCAAGCCTTGCACGACGCGCTCGCGCAAGGCGCAGGCCACGTAGTCTCCCTCGCGCCTAATATGGCATCGGCTGCAGTAGCGTAGGAGCTACGACCGCGGACTGCAAGCTCCGAACAAAATCTCACCCCTGCCAAGCAAGGAAAGCCTAGTTAGAGCCGAACGCCTGACCCCGAAGCCTCCATCCCAGTTTTTCTCGCGCAATGCATTCCTCATCTCAGCTCGTAGCTCGTCCTATTCTTTGTTAAACTAATAAGTTTTCTTCCATCATCTGGCCATGTTCTAGAAGGATTTCATGCTGAAACCCGGAGACATTGCAATCGTCAGCGGCGCGCGCACGCCTATGGGCCGTTATTGCGGCAAACTCAAAGACTTTACGGCGCAGGAACTAGGCGCGGTCGCGGCCCGGGGCGCCATCGAGCGCTCGGGTATCGATCCGAAAGAATTCGATCACGTAGTTTTCGGCAACGCGCAACAGACTTCCGGTGACGCACTCTATGGCGCTCGCCACGTCGGATTGCGCGCCGGCATTCCGATCGAAACACCGGCGCTCACCGTGAACCGCCTCTGCGGCTCCGGCATGCAGGCTATCGTGAACGCCGCCCAGATGATCCAGACCGACGAGGCCAAGATGGTGCTCGCCGGCGGCATGGAGGCGATGTCGCAGGCTCCATTCGTCATCCGCGGGCGCGACGGTTTTACCCTGGCTCCCGGAGGCAAGCTGGAAGATTCGCTCATGGTCGCGCTGGTTGATTCTTACTGCGGCCTTGCCATGGCGAGTACGGCGGAGTTGTATGGCGAACAGCACGGAATCACCCGCCAGATGCAGGACGAGTTTGCCTTGCGCTCCCAACAGACCGCGGACGCTGCCTACAAGGAAGGCCGCCTGCAGGAAGAGTTAGTTCCCGTATCGCTGAGGAACTCAAAGGGCGAAGCGACCGGCGAGATGTTCACCGAAGACGATCATCGTCGGCCGCAGACGACCATGGAAGGCTTGGCGAAACTGCGTCCTGCATTCGGAAAAAACGGAACCGTGACCGCCGGTAACGCCAGCGGCATCGTCGATGGAGGGGCCGCGGTCGTGGTGATGTCCGTCGAGCAGGCCCAGAAGCGCGACCTGAATCCGCTCGGACGTATCGTGAACTGGGGCGTCGCCGGAGTCGATCCCAAAATCATGGGCCGCGGCCCGGTACCTGCGACCAAACTCGCCCTGCAGCGCGCCGGCCTTACGCTGGATTATATCGACCTGATCGAGGTCAACGAAGCCTTCGCCGCCCAATATCTCGCGGTCGAGAAAGAGTTGGGTCTCGACCGCAGCAAGGTCAACGTAAATGGCGGAGCCATTGCATTAGGGCATCCGCTCGGCGCTACTGGGACGCGGTTGGTAATCACGTTGCTCTATGAATTGAAACGCCGAAAGAAGAAGTACGGTCTCGCGACCGCATGCATCGGTGGCGGTCAAGGCATTGCGATGGTGGTGGAAAGCTTTCAATAAAATTCCTCACCACGGAGCCACGGAGGCTCGGAAGAACGTCACATCTGAGGCAGTAGCGCGAACATCACACGAAAGAGCGAGAACGTCACTAAGACATTTGTCATCTTGAGCGAAGCGAAGGACCTGCTTTTTGAGGCGTAGCACGCCACTGGATGTGAAACTTTAGCCTTTATTTATTTTGCATTCCTCTGTGTCTTTGTGTCTCTGTGCTTCTGTGGTGAAAATGGTAGCAAGTAAAAAGGACTTATATGGAAATCAACAAAGTAGGCGTTCTAGGCTGCGGCCTGATGGGCTCCGGCATCGCGCAAGTCGCCGCGACTGCTGGATTCGACGTCAGCGTGCTCGAAGTGGAGCAAAAATTTCTCGACAAAGGCTTCGCTGGAATCGAAAAGTCGCTGGCGAAGTTTGCCGAGAAAGGCTCCATTAAGGAGACGCCACAAGCAATCCGTGCGCGCTTGCATGGAACTACGAGCAGACAAGATCTTGCCGACTGCGACATCATCATTGAAGCCATCATCGAAAACGTCGACGAAAAGAAGAAGATGTACGCATCGCTCGACCCCATCGTGAAGAAAGAAGCGATCTTCGCCTCGAACACTTCCTCGATCTCTGTGACCGAGCTTTTAACCGCAGTCAAGCGCCCCGAACGCTTCATCGGACTGCATTTTTTTAATCCCGTGCCGCTGATGAAATTGGTCGAGGTGGTAAAGACGATCGCAACTGCCTCCGAGGTTTACGACGCGGCTTACGAGTTCGGGAAGAAGTTGGGGAAAGTTCCCGTGCGCACCTCCGACAAGACCGGATTCATCGTGAACCGCCTGCTGGTGCCTTACATGCTCGATGCAATCCGCGCCTACGAAGAGGGCGTCGGCTCCATCGAAGACATCGACAACGCGATGAAACTCGGCTGCGGCTATCCTATGGGCCCGTTTACTTTGCTCGATTTCGTTGGCCTCGATACCACCTACTACATTACCCATGTGATGTATGACGAGTTCAAGGAGCGCCGCTTCGCTTCGCCTCCGCTGTTGAAGCGACTGGTCATGGCAGGGTGGTACGGGCGGAAATCGGGTCGCGGGTTTTATGACTATGCGGACCCGGCAAATCCGAGGGCGGGAAAGTTCTAGTCGTTGCTGTCGTTAATGCAAGAGGATTGGGGTCGCATTCGGAACACCAGTCAGCGGCTCAACTGGTCATCGGATCCGATTTTATGACCTTCGAAAACATTCTCCTCGAAAAGAAAAACTCCATCGCCTACGTCACCGTGAACCGTCCCAAGGTGCTCAACGCCCTGAACATGGCGACCATGGAAGAGTTGCGAGTTGCCTTTACCGATATAAAAGATGACGCCGCGATTCGTGTGGCTATCCTCACCGGCTCGGGCGAGAAGGCCTTCATCGCCGGCGCTGACATCAGCGAACTTGCCAAGCACGACGCTGTCTCCGGCAAGGAATACACCCATCGCGGGCAATCCGTCCTCGACCTCATTGAAAACCTCGGCAAGCCGGTGATCGCCTGCATTAACGGCTTCGCCCTGGGCGGCGGCTGCGAAATCGCCATGGCCTGCAGCATGCGCCTCGCATGCTCCAGCGCCAAACTTGGACAGCCGGAAGTGAAGCTCGGCATCCTTCCCGGATACGGCGGCACCCAGCGCTTGCCGCGTCTGGTCGGCAAAGGAGTTGCCATGCAGTTAGTGCTGACCGGCGAGATAATTTCTGCTGAAGAGGCACACCGCGTTGGACTGGTGAACGAAGTCGTAGCCGCCACTGAGTTGATCCCGCGTGCCGAAGCCATCGCGCAGAAGATCATCGCGAACGCTCCGCTCGCCATCCAGTACGCGATGGAAGCCGTGAATCACGGCCTGAACCTGACGTTAGCCGAAGGCCTCTATCTCGAGGCGACATTATTCGGAGTCTGCTGCGCGACCGAAGACAAAACGGAAGGCACCACCGCATTCCTGGAAAAGCGCGCGGCCGTGTTTAAAGGAAAGTGATTGCACCACAGAGACACAGAGTCACAGAGAAATTCTTGGGCCTTGGTTTTCTCTCTGACTCTGTGCCTCTGTGGTGAGAAGAACCTTGTCTCATGCTGAAGTCTCTCCATATCGGCCGCTACGTCTCGAAGCCCGAGGACCTGCGCGCCCTCTCTGCGCTTCTGGAGGCGCTTGGCTTTCATCGGATCACAGCAGAAGACACTCGCTCAACCGTGTTCGCCGCGCCGGTCGGGCTGTTGAGTGTGAATGCCCTGCCTTCCGAATATCCGAAAGAAGTGCTCGATCACTTGAAAGACGTCAACCGTCTCATCGTGCTCGAAGTCAGCAATCCTGATGACGTCTTCTCCATTGCGCAAAAGCAGAAGCTCAAAATTCTGATGGATTCCGTTTCACCGAAGACCGGGGAGCGCAGTTTTTCGCTCGCGCTGCCGGGCGAAATCATTGTTACCGTCCACGGCAAGCCGGAAGAACTACCGGCAGGCATGGAAGGTGAACTAAAGGCCGAAGGCAAGCGCTTTGCCATCGTCGTGAGCCGATTTAATGCATTCATCACGGAGCGGCTCCTGCAAGGTGCGCTGGACGGCCTTCGTCGCACCGGCGCCCGCTCTCAGGACGTCGAAATCATGCGCGTGCCCGGCAGCTTCGAAATCCCCGCTGCCGCCCGCGTGCTCGCCGAAAGCGGCAAGTACGACGCCGTGATTTGTCTCGGATGTCTTTTGCCAGGGGACACCGCCCACTACGACGTGATCGTGAATGAATGTGCGCGCGGGATCGGACAATCCGCCCAGGAAACCGGCGTGCCCCACGCCTTTGGCGTGCTCACCTGCGAAACACTCGAGCAGGCCATCGATCGTGCCGGGCTGAAGATGGGCAATAAGGGACTTGAAGCTGCGCTCGCGGCGGTCGAGATGGCCAGTTTGAAAACCGTCGTTGGTCGTTGGTCATCGGTCGTTGGCAAAAACAAAAGCAAAGCACGATCGCGCAAGCCACCCGCCAAAAAACGCCGCTCCTGAGCCCACCTGTTGGTTGGGTCTTTCGCTGAACCATCAAATATCCCTGATCAGCCATCAGCCAATGACCATCGGCATGCGCAAATCGGCAATACCACTAGCGACCTAGGACGGATTCTCTGTAAACTATTCCGACCTGCGAACGACCACGTCCAAGCCAACGACCAACGACCAAGGACTAACGACTGCTTTTGGGAACCCGACGCAAATCACGCGAACTCTGCCTGCAGATGCTGTTTCAGGCCGACATGGGCCGGCAAGGGCCGGACGACGTGCGCCGCACCTTCTGGGCCGAGCGCAAGGAAGTTGGCGAAGATGTTCGCGGTTTTGCCGATGACCTGTTCCGCACGGCTACCGATCGAACTACCGACATCGATAAGCTGATCGAAGGGCACGCCGAACACTGGCGTATGGAACGCATGGCGGCGGTTGATCGCAATATTCTGCGCGGCGCTGTTGCCGAGTTCCTCGGATTCCCGCAAACTCCGCGAGCCGTCATCATTAACGAGGCGATTGAGATCGCCCGCAAGTTCTCCAGTCCTGAGTCCGTGCAGTTCATCAACGGAGTGCTGGACAGCGTCGGCCGTGATCTCGAAAAAGCTCGCACCGGCTGACGGGTCTGCCCCCGCAGACAATCCTGCTCTCGCTCTCACTTGCAATCGCCGGAGAGCAGCAGCCCTACGGCTGTACTGCGATCAGATCAGGGTTGCAGGTTTGCGGAATGTTGCTGCAGAGACTGCTTTTGTTGCTGCTGTTGTTATTAGTAAAGGTGATCTGCTGAAGATCTCCACCCGAAACCGCACTCACCACATGCACCGAGCCGTCATTGGCTCCGACGTAAAGGATGGTTCCGTCCGAGGTTAAGCCCGCGTCCAGCGGCACCGGATTTCCGGTCATCGGAAGCGCCGAAACCGTGTTCACTCCCAGATCGAACACAAACACGCTGCCGAGGTTGGTCGTGAGGACGTAGGCCCTGGAACTATCCGAGGCCACGATCAACTTGAGTGGCGTGAAGTTTCCTTGTCCGAGATTGACGAAGCTGGAAGTTGCGCTCGTCACCTGGAAGGGACAAGTCACCGATGTTTGCGAGTTGGGAGTTGCCGGCATCGGGCCTTTGACTGTCACATCAAAGATGTTCCTGCAGAGCCTGGAACAACGCAGGATTGGTCCCGGGAAACTATGCGGCCGGTGCGTAGGTCGTGTCGCAGGCATTGCGCATGGTGACCGAGTTGGGCCCTGCTAGATACGCCAAGGCTCCATTGGCATAAAACGAGACTGCGTCCGCGGGAGACGAAAGGGGAATGACTTTCAGCGCTTGCACGGAGGAGTAGACGTACAAGGTATCCCCAGCGTTGGGGTCGCTCTGCGAACTCTTGCCCACGATAAAGGCCTTTAGGCCATCCGGAGAAAAGGCTGCCGCCGTCGCGCCCGGGATGAGCAGCGGAGTGGCTGACGCATTTCCAGTCGCCGGCTGGTTCACCATGTAGACCTGGTTGGGATTCGACACGGTGTCGGAAATCACCGCCTGGATTCCATCGATCGAAACCGCCAGAACCTTGCCCGGAACGTTATTCACCTGCGCCACGGGATTGGTGCTGGAACCGACGTTTGCGGGATTGAAGATCATCAGGCCCGCCGAGCTCCCGAGGTAGGCCTTGCTGCTCGAGGCCGAAAAGACAAACGAGTTCGGCGAACTTGGAAGTGTGACGCTCGCCCCGGGAGTATTGGTCTTAGTCGGAATTGGTATCAGCAGGGGCTGACAACCCGGGATTGTGTCGCATTGCGTGGTGGTCACGAACACGTTCTTGGAAGTCACTGGCGGACCGGTAATCAGTCCAACAATGGGGTTCCCGACATAATCTTGGTCAGCAGGCGTAGTGGTCGAATATACCGGTTGTACCGGTAGCACTCCGATGTTGCAGGTGGGAGCGACGCAGGTAGCAACAATGCCTGTGCCGCCCGGCGCCTTCGTACCCACCGATGCCGTGCCAGCCGTTGAGCTAGGGGGGGTGGACGCCACTGGACTCAGTGTCGCATTCGCCGGCGACAGGGAAATCCAGTTCAACGTTGGGATGGGGTTTGTCAGCTTGTTGCCGAGCCGATCGATCACCGTCGGGGTGATGAAAACGCCAGAGGTATTGTTGGCGATGGAAAATGTGGTATCGGTCGGGCCATTACGCACCTGCAAGTTAATCGATTGGACGAGGCAAGTCTCGAAATAAGGATGTGTAATTCCGTTCTTGTCGGGAATCTGAGCCGGCAAACTGTTGACGCCTGCTACGCTGGCAAAGATCTGCGTCAGTCCCGGGGTCGACGCAGTGAAGCGGGCCTGGGTGATCTGCTTGCCGTTATTGTTGTTGAGAGTCGGATCCGAAGTGCTTACCTTGGCAACATTCGAATTGGTCGCGCTGAAGGAGAACGATCCCACGCTGTTGGTGATGTCGGCCCCGTTGCTGAAAGCATGGGCCTGGAATTCAAGATAATTCTGGACATTCGGCGCCTCGGCAAGCGTAATGCAGTCCGGCTGGGGAGTGGGCGGAGTGGGCGGATTGATCAGCGTCAGCGTGATGGTATCGATGTGCTGGTGGACATAAACCGTAACCGGTGCGCTGGTGACGCCATTGCCGGTCGCGGTGACCTGAGTTACCCCGGCACCCTGAGGAGTACAAAGCCTGCTGCCGGTATCCCATTTTCCGGCGCAGGCCAGTCCCCCCGCTGCCGGCACAAAGCTCAGGACCGCGGGATTGCTGGAACTGAAGACAATGGGAACGGTCGCCAAGGTGCCCCCCGTTGGACCCTGCGCGGCCGCCGTGAATTGTAACGTGGACCCCAGATCGATGCTGCTGTCCCCGGGAGCCAGCGTGATTTTGGTCGGGGTGGGTATGGCGGCTGTGGTGGTGGGGCTGCCGCTGCTGCAGCCTGTGAGGCTGGCAAAAAAGAGAGCAATAGATAAAACTGCGCAAACCCAGGAAAAGAACCGACGCATGCATCCTCCCCGCCTCGACTGACTGCACATCGGTCGGGCGAGTCTCTGTATCTGTTGGAAAACCTTCAGTGTAGAGGCCAGCCGCAAATTCAGCAAGGGGCGGCCCGGGTGCCTTCGCCTGAACTATGATGCGCAGGCAATTGTTGACGATGTGCAAGCTGCTTGTTATATTTAAAAGGTTCCGCGAGTTAATTCTGGCTTGCCTGGAAGCGGTGGAAGTCGTATGCCGCGTTTTTGTTGTGTGCGCGGCACCTCCGAACAGAGTGGCTGAGCTTTAGAGACGCACGTTTCTGGACCTGGAGTCCGGGAACTTCCTCGCTGAAATGCTTCGCGCTCACCTTTCGCCCGTCGAAAGGCTATGCGAAGCAAGGTTGACGAAACGGAGCACCTCCGAGGTTGGGCTTGGTGCCACCGTCGTCGGCGTTAGTCTAATTGGGAAACCAAAATCTTCTTTCCGGCGATTTTGTGCCCGGCGAGAAATATGGCTGGAATAAGAGTGTGCCAGCCAGCCCGGAGACGGGAAAAGAAGAATCAACGCAGCGCGTGCGGATCAGTCTGTGCGGCCCCGCCAGGCGCTGAAGGAGTGTAAAGAGTGCCGACGTTTAATCAATTGGTGCGTTCCGGCCGGAAGAAGCCCCGTTATAAGACGGCGAGCCCGGCGTTGCAGTCCTGTCCGCAAAAACGCGGCGTCTGCACCCGTGTGTATACCCAAACGCCCAAGAAGCCGAATTCGGCGCTGCGCAAGGTCGCGCGCGTGCGGCTTACCAACGGCATTGAAGTGACGACGTACATTCCCGGCATCGGCCACAACCTGCAGGAGCACTCGATTGTGCTCATCCGCGGTGGCCGCGTGAAGGATCTGCCCGGCGTGCGCTATCACGTGGTGCGCGGGACGCTGGATGCAGTGGGTGTCGCTGGCCGCAACCAGGGACGTTCGAAGTACGGAGCGAAACGGCCCAAGAAGGCGTAAGGGCAAGTTTCAAAGTTTCAAGGCGAGAAGAAATGCTCGCAGTACACGGCTCGAGCTAAGTAGCTAAGAGCCAGGAGCTAAAAGCTAATGCCCCGTAAAGGACATATCGCAAAGCGCGGAGTTGCCGCTGATCCGGTGTATGGGTCGGACCTGGTGACCAAGTTTGTGAATTCGATGATGTGGCAGGGCAAGAAGTCGACGGCCCAGGGCATCTTCTATGAAGCCCTCACCCAGTTGCAGGCCAAGGGCGGCGATGAAGCCCTGAAGCTGTTCAAGAAGGCGGTCGAGAACGCCAAGCCGCTGCTTGAAGTGAAGACTCGCCGCGTGGGCGGCGCGAACTACCAGGTTCCGGTCGAGGTGAATGCCGATCGCCGCACGTCGCTGGCGATTCGCTGGCTGATCACGTATGCGCGCGGGCGCGGCGAAAAAGGCATGACGGAGAAATTGACCAACGAATTGCTGGACGCCGCCAATAACCGCGGCGCGGCAATCAAGAAGAAGGAAGACGTTCACCGCATGGCGGAGGCCAATAAGGCCTTCGCGCATTACCGCTGGTAAGCAGCATTTAGCCATTGGCCCTTGG
>QIAI01000196.1 GCA_003224995.1 Acidobacteriota bacterium | reverse complement strand
AACCTTGCTGATCTGAATGGAGAAACGGAACACATCAAGACGGTGCGCGGAGTAGGGTATATTTTTGCGAGGCCGCGCGAGAAGGTGAAAAGCGGCTCGCGATGAAAAGTCTCTTCCTTCGAATTTTTCTCTCCTTCTGGCTGGCGCAGGCGCTGATTGTCGCCCTGGTCGTGCTGGCCACCGTGGTGTTCCGCCCGCAGACCGAGTCGCCTTTCTGGGAGTACATCAAGACCAATACCGCCGACCAATTGTTGCAGGCGTACCAAGCCGGCGGCGCTCCTACTCTGAACCGGAAGATCGATGAACTCCGCAGCACGCTGCACTTCCAGGCCTATCTGTTCGACGACCAGGGCAGGGAACTGGGGGGCCGTTCGGCGCCACCATGGGCGCATCGCATGAGTAACGGACTCGATCCTCATGAGCGATGGTGGCAGCGCTTTTCTCCACGCCGTTTTGTGACCCACCAGATTTCCGATGCCGCCGGCCATCCCTACATCACATCCTCGGAAGTGCGGTGCTGGTTTCCGGGATTGTTTGCTCCCTGCTGGCCGGTTATTTGACATCTGACATACGGCGTTTGCGGGCGGCGACCCAGCAGTTGGCGGCAGGTGACCTGAACGCCCGTGCGCATGCTCCCAAGGGCCGGCGCAGCGACGAAATAGCTTTCCTGGTGCGCGATTTCAATACCATGGCCGCACGACTGCAAGATCTGGTCAATGCCCAGGGCCGGCTGCTTCACGACATTTCGCATGAATTGCGTTCCCCGCTGGCGCGCTTGAACGTCGCGCTCGGCTTGGCGTGGCAGCGAAGTGGACCCGGCGCCGAGAGCGCGCTGGAGCGGATCGAGATGGAGGCGAACCGGTTGAACGAATTGATCGGACGCTTGCTCACGCTGGCTCGACTCGAAGGCGGCGAGGACGACATGCGGCGCACGCCGATCGCCGTGGGCGACCTGGTCCAGGAAATCGCTCTGGACGCGGATTTCGAGGCGCAGAGCCGGCCTTGCCGGGTGCAGAGTGTGATCGAGCACGAAGCCACCGTGCTGGGCAACGTATCGCTGTTACACAGCGCCATCGAAAACGTGGTACGGAACGCCACCCGCCATACCGAACCGGGGAGTGAAGTTGAAATTCGCTTAGGGCACGAAAATCGCAGCGGCAAGGATGAAGCCATCATTCGCGTCACGGACCACGGGCCCGGCGTTCCGCAAGAATCGTTGGACAAGTTATTTCGACCGTTCTACCGGCTGGATGACGCCCGGGAACGCCAGACCGGCGGGGTCGGTTTGGGGCTGGCGATTACCGATCGCGCGGTGCGGCTGCATGGCGGCAAGGTACGAGCTGCAAACCGTCCCGAAGGCGGTCGAGGGTGAAAGCACTCCCGTCGGCACCGCATAACCACGCATTCCGCGTCGCTCCGGGCAACTCCGCACGCCGCCTGGGATTCCAATAAGTCTTTGCGGCAGTTTGCTCTTCCGGGAAATTCCTGATACACAAATGAGGGTAATCAAGCCCTTATAACTGGATTGCTCGCGGCCGGTGCGGGTCCTCGCGACCGCGAGAAATCAACAGGAGACGGAATCTTCATGAGGTTTGGCTGGCTTCGGTGTGCGCTAATGGTGGGCGTGCTTGCGTTCCTGGTGAATTGTGGCGGCTCCAGCAAGTCAACATTCATCTATTTGACCAGCCAAGGCTCCGATCCCGGCACCCTCAGCGCCTTCTCGCTGAATCTGAGTAAAGGGACGCTTAACTCCGACAACGGAGCCCTGAAAGCGACCGGCAAGAGTGTCGCCACCGGAACTCAGCCCGGTCCTCTTATCCTGGACCCGACCAACAGTTTTGCTTTCGTCGCCGATTTCGGAAATCCCCAGGCGGCGGGGAATGACAACACCAAGAAGACCGGAGACATTGCCGCGTTTTCGGTGAACAAAGACGGTTCTCTCAGCAGCCTTGGGCTTACCCCTCCGAAGGGCATTGCCTGCGAAAGCTTGAATCCGGTCGGACTTGCGATCGATCCCAGCGGAAAGTTTATTTTTGTGGCGAGCCAGGCTTTCTCCAATGTCGACGCCAACGATACCTGCAGTTCGCCGCCGCCCAATGGCACTCCCGCGGCCGGCGTGGTCTCGATTTTCACAGTTTCTTCCGGCAAGTTGACGGCCGTCGGCAATGTGGCGATTCCGGTTCCGCCCGGTCCCGCCGGCAGCAATACACCCACGCCCAGTGCAATCGCCGTGACCAACAGTGCCGCCGGTAATTTCGTGTATGTCACCGATTCCACCAACGCCACCGTGGTTGGTTTCACCTTCGACGCCAATGGAACGTTGACTTCCGTGCCCGCGCAATTCTTTGTTGTAGGCAACACGCCGCGCGCGGTTCTTTGCCCGCCAGCCGGAGCCTTTCTCTATGTGGCGAACGCGGGCTCTGACAATATCTACGAATTCACCATAAATCCGGACGGAAGCCTGGTGGCGATCTCGGCCACCACCACCATCGTTCCCACTGGAGTGGGCCCGATCGCCATGTTGACCGATCCGGCGGGGAAGTACCTCTATGCCTTGAACAACGGGGGAAGCCAGATTACCGGGTACACCGCAAACCATGTGACTGGCGCATTGACACCGATCTCCGCGAATGGAGGCACTGTTTCGACGGGCGCGAATCCGGTGGCCTTCACCATCCGCTCGGATGGCTCCACCACCGGGAACTTCTGGATTATTACTTCGAACTTCGGCGGGAACTCGGTGTCCACGTTTCTGCTGAACGGGCCTACCGGCACACTGGCGGCTGTGCCTCAACTCACCGCGCCGGTCGCGCCGTACGGAATCGCGGCCCGCTGACTCTCCGGTGGACCGCCCACCCCCCCGAGATATCGCAGGGTAACGCTTCGGCGGCATTTGTCGTGAGCTTGCGGCACACGCGCAGCGTGACTATCTAAGCTTCTGCCTGGACTGGATCCCGAGCGGTGGGGACGGCACGGGCCCGAGGACGATCGATCTTCCCCCAGATTTATCTGCGTTCCTCAGCGTGAATCAGCGGCTGAAAGCCTGCGCAGACCATTTCAGGTGGAGACTTTCAGAATCAGGTAGGTGCCCAACAGGGCGAAGATCAGGTCTGGCGACCAGGCCGCGAGCGCCGGGGGAAGCTGGCTCAGGTTTCCCATGGATTCGAATAAACGCGATACCACCTCGTACATCGCCGCGATTCCAACCGCCACCGCCACTCCTGTGACGGCGCCGCGCTTTCCCGTGGAAAGTGAAAAGGGAATCGCCAGCACCGCCATCACCAGCGTCACAAAAGGCACCGCCAGTTTCCTCTGCAATTGCACTCGAAGCCGTACCACGTCAAAACCACTCTGCTGCAAATCGTGGATGTAGCGACGCAGTTCTTCGAAACTCATCTCCGACGACTGCTTCACCTCTTTTTTGAAATACGTGGGAGGCTCGCTGAACTGGGTGAATGCAGTCACGTCGAACTGGCGGTAATTTTCAATGGAATCGCCACTCAGCTGCCGCACCCATCCCTGTTCGTAAATCCAGCGTTGCGTGACCTCGGACCAGTGGGCCCGCTCAGCATAGACGCGCTGCGTGATGGCAAAAGTGCGCGGGTCAAACTGAAAAACGGAAATGTCGGCGAACTGATCGCGGTCGGCATCGAAGAATTGGTAGTAATAAATATCCGAGTGCTGGCCGAAAATCCATTTTCGGTCCGGTCGCAGATAGGTTTGCGCCGGCCTGCCTTTGATCTGGTTGCGCAACGCGTCCTGCCGTTTGTTGGCGTGCGGCAGGTAGAACTGATCGAAGAAGAAAAGGCTGCCTGCGAGCAGTACACAAATCATCACTACCGGAAACACAATGCGATAAATGCTGATGCCGGTGGCCTTGATCGCCGTCACTTCATTGGAGCGTTCCATCAATCCAAACGTGATCAGGACCGCCAGCAGCACTGCGTACTGCGCCAGGTTGTAGATGAAGTACGGGCACACGTTCAGCAGGTAGTCGCCCACGACCCAGGCTGAAATGTGATTGCGCATGATGTCGGTCAGTAGTTCGAACAGGGTGAAGACCAGCATGAGCGTGAGAAACGCCGCCATGATCATGCCGAGATAGGTGAAGAAGTCGCGCAGCACCAGGTCGTCGAGGATAGTGGGGAAATCGACACCGGTAAGGCGGCGGCGCGAAACGGCGCGTTCGAAGGCGGCGCCGGCGCGGCCCGCAATTCCAGTCGGCGTTCCGCTTCCCGGAGCATTCGAACGAAATGGATTCCGCAATGCAACCCACTTGGGAACTTCGAGCGGCCGCCGCTCTGCCCGCCACAGCAGGAAAGCGCCACCGAGCAGAAAAAGAATGTCTGCCAGCCACACACCGAAACCCGCCGACACTCGCCCCTGGCGGGCCAGCGAAAGCCCGATCTTCCCGCCCTTTTTTGAAGAAAGGCCGAGTGGAATGCCGACTAGAGCCAGCACAACGCAAGCAGTGGGAAGCGCCAGGCGCCGGTGAAATTCGATCAGGTACCAACGAGCCGTGGCGGCTGGCGCTTTGCTGGCCTCCTCGAGCAAGCTGCGAGTTCCCATTTCGCCCATGGGAACGGGTTCAACGTCCTGCTTATCGGCGGCGGGGATTTCGATCGGGATATCAGTTTGCTCAAAGGTGGAAATCTGGTAATGATCTGGTTGCCTGGGATCAGTCTCGTGGGTTGAGCCGTTAATGAGGTGCAGGTGCAGTCGCGTCGGCCCTTCACTGACCAGCACGCCTTGCTCGGCCTGCCAGATGCGCGGAGAGCGCGGCGTGCGGATGTCCGCCAGAAAGACACCCTTCCAAACCGCTGCGCGCTGTCCGGTGTGCACGTCCTGCACGTAAAGAACGGCCTTCGGAAAACCTTCATAAAAAACTCGTGGCTGGACTTCGAAGGACGCTTGTGCGGTTTTCAGCCGGTCCTGAAGGCGGCCCAGCGCAGCTTGCGAACTCGGAGCGAGGTACACGCTGTTCACCAGCGCCAGCACCCAGGCCGCGAGCACGAAGATCGACAGGATCCTGAGGAAGTGCCACACGCCCACGCCGCTGGCGCGCATGGCGGTGATCTCACTGTCGGCTGCGAGGCGGCTCAAGCCAATGAGAATTCCGACAAGAACGCCCGCTGGAATCGTGATGGTGAATGCCAGGGGCAGGCTGAGCCCGACAACTTCCAGCACGCTGCTCAGCGGTGCGCTGTTGCGGACGACCAGTTCGAGAATGCGACCGAGATCCTTGGTGAACAGAACAAACGTGAAAATCGCAACGCCGATGGCGGCGTGCGAGCCAACCTCGCGCAGGATGTAGCGCGTCAAAATATGCATGATTGCTGGCAGAAAACCCCGCAATCGCGAGTCTAGCACGGCCATAGCAGCAAACCGGATTCCACAATCGCTGGGGGTTTGCTACCGGGTGACCTGAAATTTGATACCTTAGCGGGTTCCGGTAATCCCGAAATTTCCGGAAGTCGACAAATTACAGATTTCGCTAGCTGCTCAATTTTCCAGGACGGTGAAATGAACTTTCGTCGCGTACTGATTGGCTTTTCGATCCTGATGTTCGTTGGCGTCATGGCCGCGGAACCTGCTGCGGACGTCCGCGAGGCAGCCGATCGCCTGGCCGCCTCCATCTACGTCGGTCCGGGTATGCACACTTTGCGCGAGCTCTCCGACGGCTTCGGTGGCCGGCTCTCCGGATCTCCGGCTTACAACCACGCCGCGGAATGGGCCGCGGCCAAGTTTCGCAGTTATGGCATTCAAAATGTGAAGCTCGATCCTTTCACCATTCCGAATGGCTGGGTTCGGGGAACAGCGCACGCACAGTTGCTGACCCCGGTATCCCACACCCTTCATCTGGAATCGCTCGGATGGTCGCCTTCGACGCCAGCTGGCGGTGTCCGCGGCGAGGTGGTGATCGTGGACGACGTGTCCGCGGAAAATATCAAAGCCCAGGGTGGCAAGCTGAAAGGGAAAATAGTCTTTTTGGATATCTCCAAAATCTTCGCCGACGGTTGGGTTAAAGTGCTTGCTAAATTGGAAGCCTCCTATCCGTTGTTCAAAGATGCCGGTGCGATTGCCCTCGTGTTTCCGGACCATGACCGAAATAACGTCTTGAATGCGACCGATCCCAATTGGGGAGCTAAGCTGCTGGTTCTCCCCGGGGCGCAAATCGGCATGGAAGATTGGCAGTTCATCCGGCGCTCGCTCGACAACGGTCCAGTCACGATGCAGTTCGATTTGCAGAACACGACTTCAGGCCCGACACAGGTGAACAACGTCATTGCAGAAATACCGGGCAGCGACTTTCCGGATCAATGGATCTTGATCGGAGCTCATCTGGATTCCTGGGACTACGGTACCGGAGCGCAGGACAACGGTACCGGCACGGCGATGGTTCTCGATGTGGCGCGCGCGATTGCCAGCGCAGGCAAACCTCCGCGGCGCAGCATACGTTTCGCTCTTTGGGGCGGGGAAGAGCAGGGCTTGCTCGGGTCTTACGCCTATACCCAGGAACATCTCAACGAGCTCGCAAAATGTGTGGCCGTGTTAAATACCGATAACGGCTCAGGCCATCCCAAGGGCTGGAAGGTAGAGGATCGCAAGGACGTCAAAACGGCGATGCAGCCCATCAGCGATTCCATGCTGAAAGACATCGGGGGCGGCGGCCTCTCGCTGGAAACAACCTACGACACCGATCATGGGCCTTTCATGTTGCAAGGTATTCCCGTGCTTGATCTTTGGGTGGAGATGGCGCGCTACGTCGAGGTCCACCATAAATCGAGCGACACATACGATAAGGTCGATCCCGTCGATTTCAAAGCGGACACTGCCATCGTGGCGACCACTGCCTGGGTGATTGCGGAAGATCCCCAACCCATTGCTCCCCACATCGAGCATGAGGCGGTCGCCCGGATCCTGAAAAAGGCTGAACTCGATTCCTTGCTTGCCTACATCGGTCAATGGAAGCCTTGAGGTGGGTTCGATAGCGAAAAGCCGGGAACGTCGGGTGCTTACGGGCTGGCGATTTTTCCCAAGGATGCAGTCGAAATTACCCGCGGGCTTTACACACGGACGCGTAAGTCACTATGAGGACAGTGCCAAGTCTTTGGCAATCAACATGCTGCCGGAGCCTGCGGTCTACTCCGTCACTTCATATCGATCTAGCTCATGAAAGCCGAAAGCATGCGTCGACGTTTGCTGTGCGTGGATGACGATTCGGCTTTTCGGCAGTTTTACAAGAATCTGCTGGGCAGCTATGGCTATGACGTCACCGTGGCGGCGAACGGTCGCCAGGCCCTGAAGCTGTTTCTTTCCCGCAAAGTCGACGCGGTTCTCACCGATCTGGAGATGCCGGAAATGACCGGGGCTGAACTGGCCACTCGGCTGAAGAAAATGCGTCCGGAATTGCCTGTACTCCTGATTTCCGGGTCCAAAGCTGCGCAGGGAGCACTTCCGGCCTCCGTGGACGTGGCCGTCGCGAAGGGAACTCCGACTCCGAAGCTAGTCGATCACATCGAGACACTGCTCGCGAAACATCGCAAGGCTCACGCCAAGCTTACTCCCCGCCGGTTCGCGCCCTTGGGTTCGGTGCTGGCAAGTATCGCGCTCGCCGTGTACGCCATTCCGCGGCTCTGGAACAGTCCCGCGCGCTGACCTGGTTC
>QIAI01000357.1:5128-6770 GCA_003224995.1 Acidobacteriota bacterium | reverse complement strand
TCCACCTGTACCAGTTGGCCCTGGCCACCCCGGAGGCGCATGTGCCGGATGGGTGGGGGGATGAAACCCGCCGCCGACTTGCGGATCTGACCGGCAAGAAGGCGCCGACAGCAATCGAACTTCTGCGGGCAGATCCGAACGGAAACGAATTGAGCGAGTTGCGCAGTGTGAAACTCAAACGGCTTGTAGCCGGATCGGCGGAAGCAGATTTCTTTTTGCTCTTCGGACCCGGCCCGAAGATTGAAGCGGTCGAGTTCGTCAGTGGCTCGCAAAAGCTCAGGGCCGCGGGGCAGGTATTGTCGACCGCCAATTTTCAAGTTGCATTTCCCGAAGGCAGCTCCGCCCGCCTGTTGCGTCGCGGCATTTTGATGTGTTCGGCGATCTCGGGATGCGAGGCGGTTCTCTTTACTCCGAACTCGGTCAAGTCGGTGAATTGAGCGGGAAGTAAGCGCCTAGTACCCGCCTGCTGACAACCGGCATCGCAGTTTCCATCGTCGACCGCGATGGCATACAATACGGAGATTCCGCAGTCAGCCGTCCGAGCCCCGGGAAGGACCGTCCCCTGCTGGCCGCACCTGATGTACATCGGAGAGTAAATCCGCGTCGAATCAGGCTGTGAAAATGAAAAGCATGCTGTCGCTCGTGGTACTCGGGCTATGCCTGACGCCGGTATATGGCGCCGCGCCCGACTTGCATGCGATCGCGCATGCGGTCGACGAGCATTACAACCACTTGCGCAGCCTGCAGGCGGACTTTACAGAGACTTATCGAGGGGGCGGCATGGACCGCGCGGAGTCGGGAACGCTGTGGCTGAAAAAACCGGGCAAGATGCGGTGGGAATATCGTTCTCCGAGGGACAAGCTGTTTCTCAGCGACGGCAAGGATGCCTGGTTTTACGTCCCGGGCGACAAGCAGGCCCGCAAGACGCCGGTACGGAAACTAGAGGACTTACGGTCTCCGCTGGGGTTCTTGCTGGGTAAGACGAAGTTGGAGAAGGAATTGCAGGGATTGGGCTTTGCCCCTGACATCGCCCCAATGGACCAGGGGGATCTGGTCTTGAGGGGCGTTCCGCGGGCACTGGGAGACCGGATCAATCAAATTTTGCTGGAGGTTACACCTGAGAACCGGATACGCCGCATCCAGATTGATGAGACGGACGGGTCGAGCACGGAGTATCGCTTCAGTGAGCAGAGGGAGGACGTCCCGATTGAAGACAAACTCTTTCGCTTCGCAGTGCCGCGCGGGGTCGAGATGATCGAGGGAGATGTGGGGCAGTGAGTTCGGGCTGAGGTGGGGTCAATTCCCGCAAGTATCGGCAAGAAATTGGGCTATTTTGGTTAAAATCAAGGAGTTGCAGGGAGGACGGGCGTTCTGGGTACGGGGCGGACAAGTCCTTTAGAGTAAAGCAAAAAAGACACATGCAGAAACTTGCAATGCTAGACTTGGACATAACTAGGGATGAGGCAGTAACGGTTACCGCATGGCGGAATTTCTCGTAAAACTGGCTGATGAACGCGGGCACGTAAGCGAGCAACTGGAGCACGGCTACTCGGAAAGCGAGGTACGCGACCGAGTCGCGCAACAGGGATATCTCGTTTATTCGGTCAAGCCTCGTGGGATCTTCAGCCCGGGGCGCCCGTTG
>QIAI01000357.1:0-5102 GCA_003224995.1 Acidobacteriota bacterium | reverse complement strand
CTGACCGGGCTTGAGTTGCTCATCAAGCGGCAGAAGGACGAAACGCTGAAGGCGGTGCTGGAGAACGTGCGCGATCGCGTGAAGGGCGGCGAGTTGCTGTCAGACGCGTTTGCCGCGCAGAACATGTTCCCCAAAATGTATACCACCACGCTGATGGCGGGTGAGAAGAGCGGCAACATGGAAGAAGTGTTGGGTCGCTACATCGCTTTCCAGCGCATCGCCATGACCTTTCGCAAGAAGCTGGCGGTATCGCTGGTATATCCGACGCTGCTGGTTTCGGTCGTGCTGATCATGATGGTTTTTCTGGTGACGTACGTGGTGCCGGAGTTCGCGAAACTGTTCGACAACCTGGGCGCGAAACTGCCGGCGATCACGGTATTCATGCTAGCGGTGGGCACTGCGGCGCAGAAATATGTCGTGTTCTTCGTGCTCGGCCTGGCAGCAATCATTTTTATTCTATGGCGCTGGAAGAATACCGACAGCGGCGCGCAAACGATTGACAGGGTATTGATGGGATTTCCGCTGTTGGGCGATATTCGCCTGAAGTACCAGGTCGCGAGCCTGTCGCGCATGCTGTCGACGTTGCTGCAAGGCGGCATTCCGCTGGTGCCGGCGATGGAAACGGCCGGCGCATCGATGACCAGCCGGAGCATTTTGAACGGAGTGTCGGCGGCGGCAAGCCGCGTCCGCGAAGGACAGGGTTTGGCGAAGAGTCTGGAAGAGCAGCGCATTTTTCCAGATCTCGCGGTGGAGATGATGGAAGTCGGCGAATCGACGGGGGCGTTGCCCGCGATGCTGAATTCGGTGGCGGAATTTTACGAGGAAGACGTACAAACCGCGCTGGGCGCGGCCATGGCACTCATTGAACCGATTCTGCTGATATTCATGGCGATCTTCGTAGGGGGAGTGCTGATTTCGCTCTACCTGCCGATCTTTACCTTGGGAGCAGGGGTTAAGTAGGTTTTGGTTTGTGGGCGGCGGCAAAAGACGCGGTCGCCAGAAGGTAGACGGGCACTTTGGCAATGGCGGACAAGAAACCACTCATCAACGGCGGCAACGGGGGCAAGGTAGCCAGCGTGACTCCGGAGAAGCCGGCCACGGACGCGGATCGGGCGCAGGACATCGCGCGGCGTTATCGCTGCGAGTTCGTGGACTTGAAAGAATTTCAGTTGCAGCACGAGCTCTTCAAGAAGGTACCCGTCGACCTGATGTTCCGGTACAACTTCATCCCCCTGGAAGAAACCCGCGATGGGCGGCTGGCGATTGCGATCGCGGATCCCAGCCAGCTGATGATGATCGACGAAATCAGCTTGCTGTTGGGCAAGCGCATCGTCACCAAAGTGTCGACGCTGAAGCAGATCAGCGACATCCTGAAGAAGACGGAACAGTCGCAGCGCGTGCTGGAAGAAGCCAGCGAAGGCTTCGCGCTGGATGTAATTCGCGAGGACGAGCAGAGCGGCGATGAAACGATTTCGATCGACAAGCTGACGCAGACGACGGGCGATCACAGCCCGATCATCCGCCTGGTGGATACCACCATTTTTACCGCGCTGCAGCGCCGTGCCAGTGACATTCACATTGAGACGCGCGACGACTCGGTGGCCATCAAGTTCCGGATTGACGGCGTGCTTTCACAGGCCATGCCGCCGATTGGCAAGGAACACCATTCGACCATCATCTCGCGCATCAAGGTGATGAGCGAGCTGGATATTTCCGAGCGGCGCGTGCCGCAGGACGGGCGCTTCCGAGTGCGCTATAACGGGCGCGCCATCGACTTCCGCGTCTCGATCATGCCTTCGATTCACGGCGAAGATGCCGTGCTCCGCGTACTCGATAAAGAGTCGATGAGCGAGAAGTTTCGAACCCTCACGTTGGACGTTGTGGGTTTCGATCCTGAGGACCGGCATGGTGCTGGTCACCGGCCCGACGGGCAGCGGCAAAACCACAACGCTGTACGCAGCCGTGAACGAGATCAAGACCGACGAAGACAAGATCATTACGATTGAAGATCCGGTGGAATACCAACTGCGCGGCATCACGCAGATTCCGGTCAACGAGAAGAAGGGGCTGACGTTTGCCCGCGGACTGCGTTCGATTTTGCGTCATGACCCCGACAAGATCATGGTGGGCGAAATCCGCGACATGGAAACCGCGCAGATCGCCATCAACTCCGCACTAACCGGACACCTGGTGTTTACGACCGTCCACGCCAACAACGTGGTGGACGTGATTGGACGCTTCCTGAACATGGGAGTCGAGCCTTACAACTTTGTGTCGGCGTTGAACTGTATCCTGGCGCAACGACTGGTGCGATTGATCTGCGAATCGTGCCGTACCGTGGTGCACTACGCGCCGGAGGTGCTCGAGGCCAGCGGACTGGACCCGCAACAGTGGTCGCAGGTCGCCCTCTATGAAGGCCAGGGTTGCATTGAATGCTCCGGCACCGGCTTCCGGGGACGAAGCGCAATTCACGAGTTACTGGATTTGAGCGACCGCATTCGGGAAATGATTCTTGCCAAGAAACCGACATCCGAGATCCGGCGGGCGGCGCGCGAAGAAGGCATGCGCTTCCTGCGCGAGTCGGCACTCGATAAGGTTCGGCTTGGTTTGACGACCCTGAAGGAGATCAATAAAGTCACCTTCATCGAGGCGATGCGGTAGGCGACATTCTCCTATAATGAGAGTCAGGAATGAGGGGAGCGCGGGTGCGCTCCGCGGTATGGGTTTGCGAATTCAAAATCAGCAATGACCAACAAAGGCAAGTCGGGCGTCAGGCCAAAGATTGCGTGCGAGATTTCAGCGGATCGTGTGCTGGCAGGCAGGATTGCGGACAACGGTTCAGTGGTGGAAGCGTGCGCGGTGCAGGAACTGCCTCCGGGCAGCGTGGTGCCGGACTTGACCGAACCGAACATTCTGCAGCCCGAGGTGGTGCGCAAAGCGATTAACGATGCGCTGGGCGGGGTGTCAGGGAGATTGCGGGACATTATCGGGGTGCTGCCCGACGCCGCAGTACGCGTCGTGCTTCTGGATTTCGATACCTTGCCATCCAACGCGCAGGATGCGGAAAGCGTAGTGCGCTTCCGGCTGAAGAAATCGCTCCCCTTTGATGTGGAGAAGGCCAAAGTCTCTTACCACGTGCAGACGGCGCTAGGCGGCTTGCGGCTGGTGGCGGCGGTGGCGCTGGCGAATGTGATTGAGGATTACGAGGCAGCGTTTCGGGATGCGGGTTACAGCGCGGGCGTGATCCTGCCTTCGATGCTGGCCGCGCTGGGCGCGGCGGAAGCCGACAATCCCACACTGGTGCTGAAGGTGGATGCGCGCACGACCAGCCTGGCCATTCTCGATAAGCAACAACTGCTGCTGTTTCGGACGCTGGAGAACACGCGCGGCGTGACCATCACGGGCGAGCAACTGGCGGAAGAGGTTTACCCGTCGGTGGTGTTCTTCCAGGATACGTACCACACGAATATCGAACGGATCTACGTGGCGGGGCTCCCGGAATCAGGGGGAGCGGCGCCCGCACTTCGAGCGCAAACCGGGGCTGACGTGCAGGACCTGGTAGCCAGCTCGCAACTGGGGACAAACGGCGGGGTTTCGGTACCACGCTGGAGAATGGCAGGAGTGGTAGGAGCTTTAGTTTCGTAATGCGTCTGGACATCAATCTCGCAACCCATGCGTACGAGGATGCGCGAGCGTTCTGGCTGCGGTGGGGGAGTGGCTTAGCTGTACTTGCTCTGATAGCCGTGGGACTTCTCGGGCTGACCATTTCGGGCTGGTACAACGCTCGCCAGGATCATCAGAAGATCAACGAATTGCGCGGCCAGATTGCGGAACGCGATCGCGAGCGGGCGGCGGCGGAAGCGCTGTTGAACCGTCCGGAAAATCGCGTAATGCGCGAGAAGTCGACGTACCTGAACGAACTCATCGCGCGCAAGTCGTTTTCCTGGAACAAGGCGATTGAAGGCCTGGAGAAGGTAATGCCGCCGCGGCTGCACCTGGTCTCGATCCAACCGCAGTTGAATGAGGACAACCAGCTCGCCATAAAGATGACGGTGGCGGGAGACTCGCAGGAGCGAGCTATCGAACTGGTACGGCGCATGGAAGACTCCAGACACTTCCGGGAAACACGCATTGAGACGCAATCGCGTGCAGGACAAACTGGCGATGAAGTGCAATTCGGGATCGTCGCCATGTATGTTCCCGGTTACGAGCAGGAGGCCAAGCGGTAATGCCCGATCTTCGTAACACGCGCCGCAAGCTGAAGATTGCGATGGGAGTGCTGGCCGGCGTCAGCCTGGCGTCGGTAGGCCTGCTCGTCTCTCCGCTGGTAGGTTCCACGGCGGCGCGGCAACAGGAATTGCTACAGTTGCGGGCTGCGCTGACGGCAAAGAACCGGCAGGTTGAACCGCTGCGTGGCCTGGATAAGAAAATCCCGCTCGCAACGCAGCAGATTGACCAGTTCTACAAGGAACGTTTTTCGGCGCATTACTCCGACGTGCTTGAGGTCCTGGGAAATCTCTCCAAGGAAACCGGGGTAAAGATCGACTCGGCGAAGTACAGTCCAGAGGAATCGCAGGCAGTGGGACTGCAGCGGGTAGAGATCGAAGCGTCGATTCAGGGCGACTACCAGCCGCTGATCAAGTTTTTGAATGGACTGGAGCGCTCGAAGATTTTTTTCATCGTCAACAGTATTGGGCTCGCGACCCAGAACGGGCCCATACAACTGCAGATCAAGTTGGAAACGTACCAAAAGGCGGGCAGTTAAGTGCAGATCGGTTCAGAAAACCGGAAGAAGGTGATGTGGGCGAGCGCCCTGGGCGGCATCGCCGTGCTGCTCATCGCTTACCAATTGTTCAGTTCGCCCAGTGGTCCGGTGACTGCGGCGCAGCCCACCACTACGACCTCGGGAGCGAAACCACGCACTCGTCTGGGACGGGGTGGAAGAGAACACGTGATCGAAGAACGACTGGACCCGACACTTGACCTGCGCTCGCTGGCGGAAACCGAGCAGACGAAATACACCGGAAGTGGACGGAACATTTTTGTGGCGCAGGTGGACATTCCAAAGCCGGTGGCATCCGGGCTCGCCGAGATTACCAATA
>QIAI01000356.1 GCA_003224995.1 Acidobacteriota bacterium | reverse complement strand
CTGAAAGAACTCGATGACATGGCCACGGATGGCCGTTACGAGCTGCTGCCGAAAAAAGAAGTCATCAAGCTGGAGCGCGAGCGCAAGCACCTGCAGGCGAACCTCGCCGGCATCAAGAATATGTCGCGGCTGCCCGACGCAATTTTCGTGATTGACTCGAACAAGGAGCAGATCGCGGTGCGCGAGGCGCGCAAGCTGGGCATTCCTGTAGTCGCGGTGGTCGATACCAACTGCGATCCCAGCGAAGTGGATTATGTCATTCCCGGCAACGATGACGCGCTGCGCGCGATTCGCCTGTTCGCTTCAAAGATCTCGGACTCGATCGTGGAAGGCTCCCAACTGGCAACCGACAAGCAGTCGGCGGAGTTGGCGGCGGCTGCAGCCTATAGCGCACCTCGGTCTGAGAATGCGCCGGCTGGAGAGGAATCCGCTTCCGATGCCACGGGCGAGGACATCAGCATGGAAGACGTGCTGGGCGGCGGGACCAAGAAAGCGCCAGCGGCCGCGCAGGACGCCGCCGAAGAGGTTCCGCAGGTCGAAAGCCAGACGTTCTAAACGGAACTGGTTTACAGATTTCGGACCCGCGCGCGTCACACGCCGCGGGTCGAGTTTTATCCGCATCATCGGCGGCTGGCGTGGCATCGCATCGCGCTGGCGGCCTACGGCATCCAAGAGAAGGGACATTTTGAAGAAATGGGCACATCGACCGTGAATATTTCGGCAGCACAAGTGAAAGAACTCCGTGACAAGAGCGGAGCGCCAATGATGGACTGCAAGAAAGCTCTTGCAGAAGCCAAGGGCGACCTCGAGCAGGCGTTCATTCTGCTCCGCAAGCGCGGTACGGCAGTCGCGGAGAGGAAGGCGGGACGCGTGACAAGCGAAGGTTCGGTCGCCAGCTACATCCACGCTGGCGGCAAGATCGGCGTGCTGGTGGAAGTCAATTGCGAGAGCGATTTCGTGGCGCGCACTGACGATTTCAAGGAACTGATCCATGACATCGCCATGCACATTGCGGCCAGCGATCCGAAATTCGTCCGCAAGGAAGACGTTACGCCGGAAGCTTACGCGCGCGAGAAAGAGATCTTTCTCGCTCAGGCCGTGGCTAGCGGGAAGCCTCCGCATATAGCCGAGAAGATGGTCGCGGGCAAGATGGAAAAGTTCTACGAAGAGGTCTGCCTGCTGGAGCAGCCTTTCATCAAGGATCAGACCGTTAGCGTCGGCCAGCTGGTTGCTACCAAGATCGGCAAGCTGGGCGAGAATATCGCAGTGCGCCGCTTTGCCCGCTTCAAGGTGGGCGAGACGGGAATGACCGTGGCTTTCACCACCCCCAAGACTGATGGCGGCGACGAAGCAGCCGCGCCGGTTGGGAAGTAAGACCGCCGCAAGGCGCTCTCCGGAATCTTGAACTCCGGTCCCGGTTTTTGCACTGAAGTACAGTTCTACCCAACTTCATGTCGAAGACTGTCTTTCAACGCATCCTTCTCAAGTTATCCGGCGAGGCGCTGGCCGCAGGCCAGGGCTTTGGCGTCGAGTCCGCGCGAGTTCACGAAATTGCCGCGGAGTTGGCCGAAGTCCACGCGCTCGAGATCCAGATTGCCATCGTAGTGGGCGGCGGCAACTTTTTTCGCGGCGTCGCGGAGCAAGCCAAGGAAATGGATCGAGTTTCCGCCGACCACATGGGCATGCTGGCGACGGTCATCAACGCGCTCGCGCTACAGGATGCTCTCGAAAAGCAGGGTGTGCATACCCGCGTGCAGTCGGCCATTGAGATGAACCAGGTCGCTGAACCTTTCATCCGGCGCCGCGCCATTCGTCATCTCGAAAAAGGGCGGGTGGTGATCTTCGCCGGGGGCACCGGCAATCCCTATTTCTCCACCGACACGGCGGCCTCGCTACGCGCCATGGAGATTAAGGCGGACGCAATTTTGAAAGCCACCAAGGTGGATGGCATCTACGACGCCGACCCCATGGTGGTCAAAGACGCCAAGAAATTTACCCAGATTACTTACATGGATGTCTTGCGCCAGGGGCTGAAAGTGATGGATTCCACCGCCATCTCTCTTTGCAAAGATAACAACCTGCCCATCATCGTGTTCAATCTGAACACGCACGGGAATATCAAAAAAGTGGTAACCGGCGAGAAGATCGGGTCACTGGTTTGCGCGTAAATGCAGGGCTGCCGATTCGCGCTGGGTACGCACACTGCGTTGCGGCAGAAACTCTTCCCGAAGTGGCTGTTCCTGTGCGCGGTAGATGCGAATCGCGAGGCTTTTCCAGATTTCAGGGTTTATAATCTCACTTTTTGATTCTGCGAGTTTTGGAGCTAAACATGGCTCAGGCAACAATGGCCGCCCTTCCGGCACTGAGAGAAGTGTATTCCCAGCTGAAGTCGCGGATGGACAAGGCAGTGGAGGCGTTTCGCAAGGAAATGGCTTCCGTCCGCACGGGGCGCGCGTCGGTCCATATGCTGGACAGCGTTTCCGTCGATTACTACGGCTCGCAGATGCCGCTGAATCAGATTGCCACCGTGCATGCCCCGGAGCCGCAGATGATCACGGTGCAGCCCTTTGATCCGTCATCGTTGGCGGGGATTGAGAAAGCCATTCGCACTGCGGATCTCGGGCTCAACCCGATGAATGACGGCAAGTTGATTCGCGTCCCGGTGCCTGCCCTGACCGAAGAACGCCGTCGCGATATGGTCAAGCATCTGCACAAGGTTCTCGAAGAGCATCGCACCGCGGTGCGCAACATTCGGCGCGATGGCAATGATGCCATCAAGAAAGCCATGAAGGACAAGAAGATCACCGAGGATGAAGAAAAGCGGGCACTGGAAGAGATTCAGAAACTCACTGACGATGAAATCAAAAAGATGGAAGCCATGAGCACTGGCAAAGAGAAGGAAGTGATGGAGATTAAGTAAGCTCTGAGCTTTCAGCTCTCCGCCCTCAGTCCTCAGCCGTTCAAAGCCCTACTCACCTCAGCTTTGGCCGTCTCCCGCCCCAAATCAGCCAATTCCAGGCGCTAATCACAGGGAAACAGAGCAGATCCAGTGCTTGACGCGGATTCTATATTTCTGTTATTTCTGTCGTGACAGAAAGTACTGCAATGACAACTTTATCCAACGTTCAACAGCAGTACATCCTGCACTGGGGGGAAATGGGGACCCGCTGGGGGATTAACCGCACCGTCGCCCAGATTCACGCCCTGCTTTTTCTCTCCCCCAAGCCGCTACCCGCCGATGAAATCGCGGGAACCTTGAACGTGGCGCGTTCCAACGTGAGCACCTCCATCCGTGAGTTGGAAACCTGGGGAATCGTGCGGGCGGTACACGTGCTGGGCGAGCGGCGCGAGCACTATGAGTCCATGAAGGATGTATGGGAAATGTTCCGCATTATCGTGGAACAGCGCAAGCGGCGCGAGGTCGATCCTACACTGCAACTCTTGCGAAGTTGTCTGGCGGAGTTGAAGCACGGCAGCGTGTCCGAGGAATACACGCGCGAGCGCTTGGAAAGCATGGCGGAGTTCTTTGAAATTGCGACCTCCGCCTATGGCGAGGTCAGTCAGATCTCTCCGCAAACCCTACGGCGATTGCTGGGAATGAAAGGCCGGCTGCGGAGAATCCTAGGGAGAAAGACGAAATGATTTTTTTATGCCTGAGCATTTCAGTAGATTCAGAAATGTCTGACCGTTCATAACTAGCCTAGGGGAGGTTCTTCGTGAATGCGTCCTTGGAATTTACGTGCGGCCTTGCGATCACGCTCATCACTGCTTTCCTGGTGGTCCGGTATTTACACGATCCCTTGCGAACGCAATTAAGCGAACTCTGCGGCAATGCCGGCCGGGCCGAGTTCTGGACGGCTTTTTCCACCGTAACCGTGATCCTCACGTCGGTCATATTCGCCATGCTTGCGGACCCGACAACAGGAACAGGCATGCCGCCACTTTTGGCGATCATTAACCAGTTGCGCTGGGGACTGATTGGGCTGGTCGTGTCGGTGCTGATACTGGGTTGGATTTTGAGCCGCTTCATTCCCAAGACGGTGATCGCCCGGCCTGCGGGCACGACTCCACACCCCGGGGAGGCCCTATGAGTGCGTCGAGCGCGGTTCGCCTGATCTGGTTTGCGGGAAGCATTCATGCGGGCATTGTGTTGGCGAATGTTCCGATGCCCCGGCAATTGCGAGTGCGCGAGGGCATGGCGCAGGTTCCCAGATTCTTACGCCAGATTTTCTACGTGCACTGGCTTTACATCGTGCTGATGGTTGGCGGTTTTAGCGCGCTCTGTTTCGGATTCGCGCATGACCTGGCGGGAGCAAGCTCTGTGGGGCGGTTCCTGAGTGGGTTCATGGCAGGGTTCTGGCTGCTGCGAATCATGCTGCAGTCTTTTTACTACGATCTCGAGGTGCGGCGCGCCCATCGCGTGCTCGATACGGTGTACATCGTCTCCCCCTTGTCTGTCTGACAGGCATTTTCGGGTGGTTCTCGATCCATCCAATGCGATAGGAGGTCGTCGTGTCCAGTCGAGATGTGATGTTCAATCGCGCAGACGAGCGTTGGACCGCAAGCATGAGCCTGTTCGGCGCTGCCGTGTGGTGCGGGTTCGCCGCGCTGGCAGGCGTGCATCGCGTGCACTTCGGCATCATTGAATTACTGTTCCTGCTGGCTCCGCTGGTGATCGGCCCGCTGGGACTTGAGTTGGCTCACTCGCTCGGAGGGAAAGATATCGTTCCGCTGGCCATCAGAC
>QIAI01000355.1 GCA_003224995.1 Acidobacteriota bacterium | reverse complement strand
GCCCGGGGCTCGCGAGAGGCTGGCGAAGGTAGCGGGCATTCTGCAGGCCTATCCGGATCTCCATGTGGAGGTCGAGGGGCACACGGACAATGTTGGCGGAGTGGAGTTCAACCAGCATTTGTCGGAGGATCGTGCAAACACGGTCCGCAGCTTCCTGGTGGCGCAGGGGGTTCGGCCAGACGTCATTCAATCGCGCGGCGCAGGCATGAGTGAGCCCGTGGCGTCGAACGACACCGCTTCCGGCCGCCAGATGAATCGACGGGTTGACATGGTGGTCTCAGGACAGACGATTGGCAATACGACTGGGTCGATGCAATCGCCGGCGAGCCAGCCCACGAATGATAACCGGACAACGCCGGCAGCTACTCCCGGTTATCAAGCGCAGCCGGCCGCGCAGACTCCGCAGCAGTAATTGGGAAGTCAGTTGCTAGAGATGCTCCGGGAGCGAGATACCAGAAATGGGTACCTCGCTTCTGTTTTTGGCGGCAGCGCGAACACGATTAGCTAGGGAAGCGGGATAATCGCGCCAACACCCACCACGGAGACACGGAGGCACGGAGTGATTCTTATCTCATAGCATCCGACGCATGGTTCCCCGAGACGTTGAAATCGACCATGAGAACAACGTACTCGCCAGTAAGATTTACGTCTCACAAAGAAGCCCGGCACTCCTCCGTGTCTCCGTGTCTCCGTGGTGGGTATGCACGCTCAGGGCAGGCATGCTGGCACTAGCCGATCAGCAGTACGAACATTAGCGCTCTGGCAGGACCGGCAAGGCTACGGAGTTGACCGAAGCCGGATCGTCTCGAAGTTTCAGATACAGTAGCGTCCCGTTGGGGCGTGGCACGGCGATGGTTGGTTGGGAGAAGCCGATCGGGACTGGAGCGCTGTGCTTGAACTCCGAGTCGGACGCGATGGAATCAACCAGGAAGAGATTGGTTCCCGCCAGGGTGCATTGCTTGTCCGGGCTGTCGGGACAGGAGACTTCTTTCAAGGTTGGAACCCGTACGATGCTGACCAGAGGCTGCCAGTCTCCGGCTACGCCGTTCGGATCCACCGGGCGGAAGCGCAGCGGACCAAACACCGATCCGCCCAAAGTTTTCAGCGGATCAAGAACTGCCAGGACGGTTTGCGAGTCCTGCAGCGTAAGACTGCCATCGGTCAGGGTGAGTTGCACGTGCGCCGTTTCATCCTGATTGGCGACTTCGATTTTTTCACCGCGCGGGAAAGAGGACGGGACTTCGCTTTTAAGAAAAAACGAGAGCCGGGCATCCTGGGGAAGGTCGTCGGCGTTGGCGAAGCGGATGACGGCGGCATTGGGAGTTGCGCCGGGCTGAACATTCTTGCTGATCAGCGTGACCTTGGGCCGGGGAGACTCCACAGCCGTCTGCAAGGGCAGCATGCGGCCGTCTTTGAGAGCGACCTGAGCCTCCAGTTTTTCTCCAGCGTGGAGAGCGGAGGTGGCGGCCGGCTCGGCTGCCTCCAGCTTCAGTTGGTCCTGTTCGTCAATGCGCGACAATCCTACGGGAGCAAAATGAATGCCGTTCAATTCAAGGCCGGCGACTTCGTCGAGCCGTGTCCCCTTCAAGACTCCGTTCTGATCGCCGACATTGATGGTGAAGCGATCCAGATGGCCGACTTCGGAGTAAGTGTGAAGTGGTACCTCATCCGGCTGGGCCAGACCGTGTTGCTGTACGAGCATGGTGACGGCACCTGGCGTTTCGTCTTTCAGCGGTACCTGGACCTTCAACTGGTCCGGCTTTTCGGCTTTCCAGGTGGCCTTGAGCAGTTTTCCCTGTTGGGTTTTCAGTGTGACCTCATCGACGCAACTTGCGCCATTTGAGTGCAGGTGCAGAGTGTCTTCGCGACCTACGATCAAGCTGTTCACATCGGCGGAAGCGATCTCCCATTTGGCCGGTTGAGAATTCCTCAGCTGAAACACCGGCCCGTCGATGGCGTCGAATCCCCACTGGCCGCGCAGGGTGCCCTTGAGATCGATATCGAGATTGGCATTCCGAAGTTCGCGCGTATCGATGGCAAATCCGCCGTGCAGGGGATCGGCATGGGCGGGCAGGTCGATGGGAGCGCCGGATTTTCCGACCAGGTGCAGAACGAAATCATGAGCCAGTGCGGTCGAGAACACCAGGGGCGCACCTTCGGCGGGAAGCACGAGAGCAGGAGTCTGCAGACAGTAGACCTGTTTCGCGTCTACCGGACGCAGTGGAGGGAACTGTGCGGCTTCGATCGCCGGCAGGCCGATGACAATCACGGACTTTGGCTTACTGAAGGAGGGCGGATT
>QIAI01000354.1 GCA_003224995.1 Acidobacteriota bacterium | reverse complement strand
CGAGATCGCGCGAATTTCTGTGACCAGCTCTTCCAACCCTTCCCGGTTCACGTTGTAAGCCGGCGACAGCGCGGCTTCCTTGAGCAACTCGCCCAGGTGCCGAATCTCCTCATGGGTATGCGACAGAAGATGCGCGACCTGCGACTCCAGCGTCCGGGCGTTCACGATTTCGCCCAGCGACGTGTTGGTCCCGAGCGGAAGCAGGTACCGTGAAATGTCAAACGCTCGCGCCCGCACCGTCCGCTCGTAAGCGTCCGGCTTCATCTGCTCCGGTCGTGGAGTGATGTCTGCCAGATATTCATAAGTGCGCTGGGACAGAGCGTCGTACACCTCAAACAGGCCGTCCATGGTGTTGCGATAGAGGGTGCGGGCCTGTTCATCTCCCCCGAAATCGGGCGCGAAGTAGCCGCTCTTTTTGAAATCCTGATACCGCGTGGAACGTTCTTGCCCATCCCAGCGCTGCTCATCGGCGACTGCAATCGCCGCCAGAATCGAAAGCTTTTCGATGGCCAGCGCAATGTGGGCCAAATCCGCAATCGAGCGATGCCCGTACTGGAAGTAGAAGGTATTCAGGAACTTCTCGGCCTTCTGGCTCGTAATTTCCTTCAGCGACTCCTTCATCGAGAGCGCCGAACGCGAATACTTGGCCATGGCGTAAGCCTGCACTTCGGGTTCGACGCCGTACACAGCAAACACCTCGACCGGCCGGTTGCCGGGGGGAGTCGCACTTTTTTGGATGGATTCTGGCTTCGTCATCACATCAGACATGGGAGTGCTGGAATGTTATCCGGGTCGCTGCGCTTGTGCAATGTGCAGCCGGTAGGCGAAGAATCTGGGCAATTTCGCGGTGTTTCTTCTGGTGCCGCCCAGGTTTTGCTACTTTTCAGCCCTCAGCGGAATCAGATATAACCGAAGTCACCCACTATTGATGAGTCGATTTGTTTTCATACTTCTCCTGTTCGGTCTAGCGTCGCCGGGGGTTGGTTTCGCACAAGCCATGCATCTTACGGGAAGTGGCGAATTCTCCGCCCCACCTGCGAGTCCATTGCCGGCATACCCGCTCGTCTCCGTAGACACGCAACCGGTCCCAAACCTTGCCTCGGGATCTCACTTGCCCGTGATGTCTCCCGACCTGGCCTTATCTACCTATCTGCATCGGGCCGCGCAACAGAATGCACAGCTCTCGGCGTATTCCGCGGTGACCATCGTGCGCGCGCAACTACCGGACAGTTCCCAGCAAGGCGAATTCGAATTGCAGCGTAAATTCGAAGCGCCCCATACTTTGCTCTTCACTCCGCTGCACTACACGGGGGACGGCTTCGTCAAAAACAATGTGATCACCCGCCTGCTGCAGTCGGAAGTCGATCACGTGCAAAAAGACGATCCCAATCTTACGGCCGTCAGTCCTCTGAATTACAAGTTCTCCTACAAAGGTGCCGGCCACATTCAGGATCGCCTGGTGCACAAAGTCTCCTTCGTTCTTCGTCAAGCACATCGAGTTTTGGCAGGAGTACGCCGACGTGCAGTCCTTCACGCTTCCCGTGCATATCCATTCGGAAGCCAAAGCTCGCATCGTGGGCCGGACGATTGTGGATATCGTGCATCGCGATTATCAGCCCGTGCCGGCGCCCACTCTGCAGACCGCGCAACAAGTGCCTGCGATGTAAATCCGTACCTCGTGAGCTGATGTGTCTCCGGGCTCGTCAAACCGAGTCCCGCTGACCCGTTCGCGTACCCGTTCTACAATCGCAGGTCATGCACCCTGCCCTCACGACCACAGCGCACCGGCCTTGGCCGCTTCCGCCCGGGCTGTGGGTGATGCAACAAACCTGGCATGATCTGCTTTTCGCGCATTGGGCAGTACCGTGCGGAGCGCTGCGTTCTCTCGTCCCCTCACAACTTTCCCTCGATTGCTGGAATCGCGAGTGCTGGCTAGGAGTCGTTCCCTTCTGGATGAGCGGCGTGCGAGTACGAGGCACGCCGGCAATTCCCGCCCTCTCGCGTTTTCCGGAGCTCAACGTTCGGACCTACGTCGTGCTCGATAACAAACCGGGAGTTTATTTCTTCAGCCTCGATGCGCAAAGCCACCTGGCGGTATGGGGCGCTCGTACCTTCTATCATCTGCCCTATTTTTATGCAGACATGCAAGTGGAAGTCGCAGGGGATGAGGTCGGATACCGCTCGGTGCGGCGCGGCACCGAAACGGAACTGCAAGCTCGTTATGCGCCCATCACCCCGGTTGAGCAGAGGAGGCCTGGAACTTTGGAGCACTGGCTAACCGAACGCTATTGCCTCTACACCGTACACAACGGTCGGGCGTATCGGTGCGAGATCCATCACTTGCCGTGGCCTCTGCAGGATGCTTCTGGCGAGATTCCTCGCAACACCATGGCCAGCGCCGCCGGCGTCACCCTGCCGCGAACACAGCCTTTGCTGCATTTTTCGAAACGACAAGATGTACTGGTCTGGCCATTGCAACAGCTATGAAGGTGCGCCCTCACCTGCCCCTTTCTAAAGCAGTACGGTTATAATTTCTCCTCTTCAGTGAGGTCGTTTAATTGCTTCAGGAGGTGAGATGACTCTTACCGGACGCGTGGCGCTAGTCACGGGTGCTTCCCAGGGCATCGGCCACGCCTGCGCGCTGAAATTGGCAGGAGCGGGCGCTTCGGTCGCGGTGTCCGCGCGCAATCAGGCAAAGCTCGAGGAACTGGTCGCGCAGATCACCGCTGCGGGCGGAAAGGCCGCTGCCTTCCCCATGGATGTCGCCGACGAAGAACAGATCAAGACCTGTACCAAGGCCGTGATCGCTCATTTCGGAAAGGTGGATGTCCTGGTCAACAATGCCGGCATCACTCGCGATCAATTGGTGATGCGCATGAAGCGCGCTGACTGGGACGCCGTCATGAGCACGAACCTGACTTCCGCCTATCTGTGCATTCAGCAGGTCATCGGTTCCATGCTGAAGCAACGCTGGGGGAGAATCATTAATGTGACCAGCATATTTGGCCAGATGGGCCAGGCCGGACAAGCCAACTATGCGCCCTCCAAAGCCGGCCTCATCGGACTCACCATGGCCGTCGCCCGTGAAGTCGGCTCCCGCAACATCACCTGCAATGCGGTCGCTCCGGGATTTATCGCAACCGCCATGACCGATGTGCTATCGAATGAAATGAAGGAAGCCGGATTGAAAATGGTTCCCCTGGGAAGAATCGGAACGCCAGACGACGTGGCCGGAGCGGTGCGCTTCCTGGCATCGGAGGAAGCGTCCTATATCACCGGACACGTACTGAATATCAATGGCGGAATGTTGATGGGGTAGGCCAGAGCCGGATCAGGACGGAGCGAGTCGCGCGTTAGTGAAGCTTCGTTCCTTCCGTTGCAGTTGATTTTGATTTATGACCAAGCCGCATAACACCATCGAGCTCTTCACCATCAGCCAGGCAGAGACCCCGGTCCAGATCGCCCAGATCCGGGAACTATTTCTGGAGTACGCGAATTCCCTGGGCTTCAGTCTGTGTTTTCAGAGCTTCGACCAGGAACTCGCAGGCTTGCCGGGAGACTACGCCGCGCCCGCTGGACGGCTGCTCGTCGCCAACTATGAAGGGCAGCTGGCGGGATGCGCTGCGCTGCATCCCATCGATGGCGAGATCGGCGAAATGAAGCGTCTTTATCTGCGTCCCGCATTCAGAGGAAAGGGCCTGGGGAGAGCGCTCACAGAACACATTCTGCACGCTGCGCGCGCCATTGGATACCGCCGCTTGCGCCTCGATACGGTGGGCCCGGTTATGAAAGACGCGGTGGCTATGTATCGGCGCCTTGGCTTTCAGGAGATCGCACCTTATCGCGCCAATCCCATGCCCGGCACTCTGTATATGGAACTGGATTTGAACTCGACCGCTCCCGCACACTGACTATGATCCATCCCTTCCGCGCCGCCGTGCTTCTCATGGTGTGCTTGGCGCCTGCCTTTGTGCGCCCCGCGCAGTCTCCCAGCACGAATGATCAAAAGGAGGTAGGTTTGAACAGGCACGCTGCCGGACCGTTCGACGTAAAAATCACGCCCGAAGCTCTCGCCGACAAATCGACGGAGTCCACCCTCGGAAGAATGTCCATCGACAAGCAGTATCACGGCGATCTGGATGCCACCGGCAAAGGCGAGATGCTGACGGTCTCCACGGATGTAAAAGGCTCAGGTGTGTATGTAGCGGTCGAACGCGTCACGGGAACCCTGCAGGGCCACAAAGGAAGTTTTTCATTGCACCATACCGGCATTATGACTCGCGGCAACCCGGAGCTGAAAATCACCGTGGTGCCTGACTCGGGCACCGACCAGTTAGTTGGGATCACCGGCACGATGTCGATCAAGATCGAGAATGGAAAGCACTCGTACGAGTTCGACTACATGCTTCCGGAGAAGTGACGAAGTCAAAATCTAGCGACAGGACGTCAACCATGAACCTCGCTATAAGAATTCTCTTGAGCGCAGCTTGCTGCTTCGCCTTACTCTCCACCGGCTTTGGCGCGACCGGCAAAGAAGTTTCTTACAAAAGCGGCGATGAAACCGTCAGCGGCATCCTTTACACGCCCAGCGGCGGTGGGCCGTTTCCGGGGATTGTCGTCATTCACGAATGGTGGGGGCTGAACGACTGGGTCAAAGAGCAGGCCTCCAAACTGGCGGACCAGGGTTATGCGGCGCTGGCCATCGATCTCTATCGTGGAAAGGTGGCGGACAATCCCGACACTGCGCACGAACTGATGCGCGGTGTGCCGGAGGATCGCGCTGCCCGCGACCTGCACGCGGCGGTCGAATTCCTGCGCGCCCATCATCAATTACGGCCACCTCGCCACTGATCCAGCGGCCATCCAGAAGATACACGCCGCAATTCTGGGAAATTTCGGCGGGAAAGACCAGGGCATCCCGCCCGCTGACGTGAAGAAATTCGAAGAGGAATTAAAGAACCAAGGGAAGAAGGCGGATATCAAAATCTATCCCGATGCCGGCCACGGGTTCGAAAATCCAAACAACAAGTCAGGCTACCGCGCTGCCGATGCGGCGGACGCATGGCAACGAACGGTGCACTTTCTCAATGACACCTTGAAAAAGTGAAAAGCCGGCTCTGTCGCAGCCGGCTTTTTTTACCCATGAGCTTTTGTTAGGCGGCCCGCTCCGCCGCCGACGATGGCAGCTTCGCGGCGAGCACATCAATTTTCTGAATGTCGGGTGCTTTGGCTAGCAACTCCGCGGCATTGGCCATCAGCGCGGCTGCCACTTTCCCCGCCAGGTGTGCCTGGCGTCCGGCGTCGTTGGGAAAGGCGTCGAAAATTCCGAATAGGGATGGTCCCATCTGTATTCCAAACCAGGCAATGGTAGCGGGTTCCTGCTCCACCAAAGGAAGTCCGCTGCGCAGGAAATCAGCCACGGCTTTTTCCTTGCCCGGCTTTGCTTCCAGGCGGACCCAGAGTGCGACATGAACCGATTCAGCCATTTGATTCTCTCCTTACCTGAGCTCTTTGATGAGCGTGAGGAAATTCGAAGTGGAGCAAAGGGCTGGAAAGCCGTGGGCGATGGCTCACCAATTCCGTGTCGACTATCTTAAATCAAAGGCGGGACTTCGCGCTCGGCCTACTCTAGCGCTCGCTAATCTGATCGGCGAAGTCAGCGCACGCGGATTAGTTCGATAAGTCCGCTACCTATGGTGAAAAATTCCTGCAACCCTTCATTGCCGAACACACAACTTGTAAGCGCAAAACGGTTTTGCTCACGGAACAATTTCCACTTGCCAGATGGTACTACTCTGGTTACTATGCACATCAACTTCCGTCGGGTCTTTGCTGTACTTCTTTTTCTATGAACATCGGCGAAACCATCCGCAATTATCGCTTGCAAAAAGGTATGTCGCAGGGCGATATCGAAAAGCGCACTGGACTGCTGCGTTGCTACTTATCGCGGGTGGAGAACGGGCACACCATTCCGTCGCTCGACACGCTGGCCAAAATCGCCACCGCCATGGAGTTGCCGCTCTCGCAATTCTTTTCCGACTCCGGCCACACTAACGGGTCCAAAGGATTGCCGCAGCTGTCGGAAGACGAAGTGCGTTTCCTCAGCCAGATCCGCCGCTATTCCACCAGTCTCAATGACAGCGACCGAAAGCTGGTGCTCGCTATGGTCAAGAAGATGGCCTCCAGCGCGTCAAGATAGAGCTTCGAGCTGCGAGCTTAGAGCTAACCCCTAATTCTTCTAGTCTCACGATCGAGTTCCGAAAGCTAAAGGTTCTTGGCTCGGAGCTCGTGGCTCGGAGCTCGTAGCTTTTCATTACTTT
>QIAI01000353.1 GCA_003224995.1 Acidobacteriota bacterium | reverse complement strand
GCTATGCGTTCTTCACCGACTTTTTCAAGAACTTCTACAACACTGACGTTCATCTCGGAAAGCGCGTGAGCGAGCAGGCAATCCAGGCTAGCTGGAATACGGCTGCGATCGCTTCCGCTACGGCCAGCCTGGCATGCGTGCCCGCGTGGCATGAAGACTTCCGCAAAGACGTGGCAAAGATCGACGTTCCGACGCTGGTTATTCACGGCGATTCGGATCGCATCGTGCCCTTCTCCGCTGCGGGCAGCCGCACAGCCAAGCTCATCCCCGGCGCTGAGTTGGTTGTCATCAAAGACGGCCCGCACAATGTCGCCTGGACACACGCAGAGGAGGTCAACGAGGCTTTGCTGAAGTTCCTGGCCAAGCCGGCCGCAAAGGGGCAAACGACCGCTACAAAGACAAAGGCCGTCGCATAGGATGTTTGCATGACAGATGCGGGCGGCGCTTTCAATAAAGGCATCGCCCGCGAATGCTTTTGACGGGAAGGCTCCTGAGATACTACCCCTATTCGGGGAGTAGACCTCCATTCAGAAACCTACTGCGCCAAAAAATTCTCTACCAGCTTCTTTCCCTGATCCGTCAGCACGCTCTCGGGATGAAATTGCACCCCTTCGATGGGAAACTTGCGGTGCCGCAATCCCATGATGACCCGCGTCCCGTCCCGCTCGACTGTGTGCGCGCTGACCTCCAGCTCGCCGGGCAGGCTCTCTTCGGCGACGATCAGCGAGTGGTAGCGCGTCGCGGTCATCGGCGATTCCAGGCCTTGGAAGATGGTCTTTCCATCATGTTGGACCGGGCTGGTTTTGCCATGCATGAGATTTTTGGCACGCACCACTTTCCCGCCGAAGGCTTCGCCCATGGCCTGATGTCCCAGGCAAACGCCCAGGATCGGCACCTTGCCGGCAAAGTGCCGGATCAACTCGACGCTAATCCCCGCATCGCCAGGAGTGCATGGGCCCGGCGAGATGACGATGCGCTCCGGGCGGAGCGCTTCCACTTCACCGACGGTGACCTGGTCGTTGCGGCGGACCTCGACCTCGGCTCCCAGATCTCCCAGGTATTGCACCAGGTTGTAGGTAAACGAGTCGTAATTGTCGAGGACGAAGACCATGGAACCAGATCCGTCACCAGTGTATGCCGAATGCTCCCCTTCCGTCTAAATCGGCTCGGGACGGGCCAGCCCGGCGATTGCCACGGAAGTGACTGACGGTGGAAGGTTTTTGCCCGCGGAAAGGCTGCCGTATCCCCTAACGGTGGTCTTGACAGCAATAAGGGGCCAAGCCATGCTAACTAAGCTTTTCGGAGGCACAAGTGCATGGCTGAGGCCCAGCAGGAAAAACGGGCGACCCGACGTTTTGCATTGCGGCTGCCGGTGGCTGTGACCTACGCTGATAACGGAACCCAGGAGAAATCCGCGCAGACCCGCGATGTGAGTGCCCGCGGCATCTCTTTTTACGTGGATTCTCCCATTGCGACCGGCGCTCCGATTGAGTTTACTTTGACCCTGCCAGCGGAAATCACGTTGACCGAAAGCATCCGCGTGCGCTGTAAGGGCAAAGTGGTTCGCCTCGACGAAGGCGCTCCCAATGGCAAAATGGCCGTGGCCGCGGTCATTGATGAGTACGAGTTTCTGTCCGAGTCCTGATCCCGCGGAAGCCCGATTCCCCCGTGCTTTCTCGATTTCTGGCTGCAAATTAAGTTTGAGCCCCAGCTATCTGGGGCGGGTGACGTGCTTGCCGCAACATTATTCAAAATGGATGTATACGCTCTTGTTAAGCGCGGGCTGCGCTGTAGGCAGCTCTGTGCGCGCTCAAAACGCTGATCCTCAGTCCGCGCAACCGCCGGCTTCGCAACCCGCCGCGACGCAGACCGACTCGCCCCAACCAGCGGGCGCGCAACCGGCACCCGGTTCCCGCTCGTCGGCGATTCGCCAGATGATGCAGAGCGAAGCCGCCAGGCGTGCCGCCGCCCGACAGGCCGCGGGACAGGTTCCACCTGCGAACGCACCTGCTACGCCTGCGACTCCGAGCGCAACTGCCACGTCTGCGACGCCCGTTCCTGCAGCTCCGGCGCCTGCCACTCCCGTTGCGACTCCGCCGCTGTCGCCGAGTGCCGCCGTCACGTCCGCGGCCACGTCCGCCCTACCGCCTGCCGCGGTTAAAAGTGTAAAGATCGTGAAGGACAAGGTAGCCGGCTCGGCCATCGAGATTGTGACCAGCCGCCCGGTCCCGCCTGCGTTGCAGACTTTGCCGAATCCTCCCCGGCTGGTGATCGATCTGCCCAACGCCAATGTGGCGGTGAAGCAAAAAGAGATTGCCGGCAAGGGAGACCAGTTCACCAGCCTGCACGTGGATCAGTTCCAGGTTGCGCCGCCGGTGACGCGGGTGATTGTCGATCTCGCCGAAGCCAAGGCTTACACCTGGGATGGCGCCGGGAATCGACTGACCATTCGCCTGAAACCGCCGGACGATCCGAAAGCTAAAGCGGTTGCTCCACCTCCGGCCCAGCCCGCCACCGTTTCGACCTTTGGTTCCGCGGCGCAGCCCGTAGTCGTGCCCGTAGCTTCGCGTCCGACCGGATCGGCTGTAATCGCCGGAAGCCGCATTGGCAATGGTTCCTCGATCACAGCTAGCGCGGAGACTGCGGTCCTGCACATCGCGCGCGGAGGCGAGTTGCACGTTTGCCCAGGCAGCACGGTTTCCGTTACCGCGTCCAAGAACACCCAGGACCTGATGTTCGGCATGAGTACCGGCACGCTGGAGACGCACTACCATCTCGACGCCGCCTCCGATGCCGTGCTCACTCCAGACTTCCGCATTCTGCTGGCCGGGCCGGGAGATTTCAATTACGCCATCAGCGCCAACTCGCACGGCGATACCTGTGTGCGCGCCCTGCTGGGCAATACCGCCTCGTTGCTGATTTCTGAGCTCATGGGAGACCGCACCTACCAGGTGAAGCCCACCGAGCAGGTGGTTTTTCATGAGGGAAGGATTGACCGGCTCAGCAATGACGTTCCCTTCGATTGCGGCTGCGCTGCGCCTCCGCCCCCGGTGATGTTGGCTTCCGCCGAGCCGGTGTTGCAGGCCGCTCCGGAGAAGAGTCTTCCAAGCAATGTGCAGTTGCCGTCTTCTGCTGCCACCATTCCGACCCCGCGGGCGGTGCTTGATCCCATGCTGCCGCCGCTGCCCAGTGCTTCCCGGCCCGCGGTAGCCATGTCTGCTTCCACTCAGCCGGGGAATATCACGGCCGTGCGGTCAGAGACTGCGCCTCCGCCGAGAACCAAGCCCACCGATATTCACGTGCAGATTGAAGCTCCGC